>CACZQQ010000096.1 GCA_902783355.1 uncultured bacterium | reverse complement strand
CTCAATCGTCACGCCCATGGGCCTCCTGGAGCGCTGCCACTCCTACAAGGACAAGGTGGCGCACGGCCTGGAGGCCAACCACGGCCTGCTCGCCTATCCTGTCCTCATGGCCGCCGACATCCTCCTCTACAACATCGACTACGTTCCCGTCGGCAAGGACCAGAAGCAGCATCTGGAGGTCACCCGCGACCTCGCCATCCGCTTCAACAACCGCTACGGCAACATCCTGACCGTCCCCGAACCCATCATCCAGGCGGACGTGGCGGTCATCCCCGGCCTTGACGGACAGAAGATGTCCAAGAGCTACAACAACACCATCGAGATCTTCGGCGAAGGCAAGCCCATCCGCTCCAAGTTCATGAAAATCAAGACGGACAGCACGCCGATGGAGGACCCGAAGGATCCCGACAAGTGCAACGTCTTCATGCTCTACAAGCTGATGGCCACGCCGGAGGAGGTCGCCGACCTGCGGGAGAAGTACCTCGCCGGCGGCATGGGCTACGGCTACGCGAAGGAACTCCTGTACAATAAGTACATAGAGTATTTCGCCGAGGCCCGCGAGCGCCGCAAGGAGCTCATGGCCAAGCCCGACATGGTGGAGGAGATCCTGCGCGAAGGCGCCCGCAAGGCCGCCAAGATCGCCGAAGCCACCATGGAAAAGGTCATGGCCGCAGTCGGGCTTTAGGCCGCGCCGCGTTTGTGGGCAGCCGCGGGCTGCCCACTCAGGACGACGGGCGGAAGGGCTTCACTGAAGGAATCTTTCGCCCACCGTCTCACGAGTGCACATTTGGCTGCCTGTTCAGGACGACGGGCGGAAGGGCTTCACTGAAGGAATCTTTCGCCCACCGTCTCATGAGTGCACATTTGGTTGCCTGTTCAGGACGACAGGCGAAAGGGGCTTCACTGAAGGAATCTTTCGCCCACCGTCCTGAGTGCACAGCCCGTGGCTGTGCACATTCCGCCAAACCTTTCAGGGGGATTTCATGTCGCAAAGCGAAAAGTGGCAGAAGAAGTTTCTGGGCGACCTGCCTGTCCTCCGCGAGAAGCAGCTTATCGACGAGGCGACCGCCCAGCGGCTGGCCGACTACTATTCACAACAGCTTGTGCAGGACAAGGCCGCCTCGGCGCGCTATCTCGTGGCGGCGCTGGCCGTCGTCGGCGCGCTTCTCGTGGCCGCAGGCGTCATCCTCTTCATCAACTACAACTGGCATTCACTGGGCAAGCCGCTGCAGATCGCGCTGTCGCTGACGCCGCTGGCGTTGAGCGGCCTCCTCTCCGCCTACGCCCTCTCCAAAGGCAAAGGGCGCCCGTGGCTGGAGACATGCGCCCTCCTGAACATGGCCGCCAACATCGCCGCCTGCGCCCTCCTCTCCCAAATCTACAACATCCACGGCTCGTGGGAGAAATTCTGCCTGCTTGTCCTGACGACCTCCCTGCCCCTCCTCTACATCTTCGACAGCTTCGGCGTCTTCACCGTCTTCAACCTGCTCCTGTGGACTGTCTCACGCATCTATTACGGCGCTTCCACATGGCTGGACGGCCTGCCGACCCTGCTGACCATCGCGACCATCCCATTCCTAATCAAACACATATACAGAAAGGACAGCCTCCATCCACGGCTCGCCCGCAACCTGCTGCTCCTGCCGGCCTTCGGCCTCTTCTGGACGACATACGAAAACATCCGTGATTGTCCTACGCTGCTCGCCGTGCTGCTGACCGCCGGCTTCTACGTCAGCGGCCTCCTGCGGCAGTCGGCCGATCCGACGCGCCGCCGCAACCTCCATCTGGCCGTCGGCGGCACCGCCCTGGCCATCCTCCTCTGCTTCCTCTACGCGCCCGACACCGCAGACAACGCATGGGGATACTTCGCGGGAAACCTCTTCGGGACAGACACTCATCCCGTAATCATCCTGCTTCTCCTGACAACACATCTTGCTGCCCTGCTGATATTGGCATGGCAGCTCGCACAGGCCGTCCGCCGCCGCGCCTTCAGCGCCCCCGTGGGCGTGACCGCCGCCATCGCCGCCGCCGCCCTGCTGGCCGAAATGCTCTCCTGCCTCTTCCCCTACAGTTTCCTCCTGGACCGCCTCCTCTCGCTCCTCTTCAGCGCCTTGGCGTTGGCGTGGGGCCTCGTCCTCTTGCGCGACGGCTTCAGGCACCTCTCGCTGCATGACATGAACTGCGGCCTCGCCCTGCTTGGCCTCCTCATCGTCATCCACTTCTTCAGCAACGACTTCGGGACGCTGCCGCGCGCCGCCGCCTTCCTGACGGCGGGCGTCCTCTTCATCGTCGGCAACGTCGCCTTGGCCCGACGCCTGAAACAGCATACCGGCACGCCAGCCAGCAGAGAAGAGGAGGCTCAAGCATGAAGAAGGAAACCGCCCGACGCCTCCGTCTCGCCTGCTTTGCCGCCGCCTGGCTGCTGATGCTGGCCTATCCCGTGGCGCGCATCATCCAGTTCGAGTGCCCTTCGGCACCGCCGACGACCGTCTTCATCAAGGTCAACGGCTTCGACCCATACGACCCATTCCGCGGCAACCACCTGCGCCTCAATGCCATGCAGGAAATCGTCCTTCCGCCGGAGAAAGCTGAAGGCCTTGCGCATCCGTCTGCATGGGCACCAGCCTACGCCACCATGGAGACCGATGAAAAAGGCGTGGCCACCTTCACCGCCCTCCACGCCTCGCGGGAAGAGGTTCCTGACGGCGCTCTCTTCATCAAGGTCGAACACTCCTACTGCACCAACGAGGAAGACACGGCCGACAAACCCGCGTGCCACATCTGCCGCTTCCGCCTCCCCTTCGAGCACTTCTACCTCAACGAGAAGGAGGCCCCGAAGGCAGAAGAGCTGCTCCGCAGCGGCGCCGAAATCCTGCTGAAGGTCAAAGTCTACCGCAATGGGAACGCCATCGCTGAGGACGTCCTCATCGGCGGCAAATCCGTCCATAATCTGTAACTCATTGAACTTCAAGTAGTTATGCAATCAACTCTAGACGACATCCGCATCCGCGACCCCTTCTTCGTGACATTGCCCGAGAGCCGCACCTACCTGCTCGTCGCCGCCAACGCGGCCGAGCGCGGCGTGGACTTCTGGCGCTCCAGCGACCTTTTCCACTTCGAGGGCCCCTTCCCGCTCTTCCGCCTGAAGGCCGGTTCCTCCTACGACAGCGCCACGCAGTTCTGGGCGCCTGAAATCCATCCCTACGGCGGCAAGTGGTACCTCTTCCTGACGTTGGGCAACAAGGAGCGCCTCATGCGCGGCACGTGGATCTTCCGCGCGGACGCCCCCGAAGGCCCCTACGAGCGCTTCTCCGACGCGCCCGCCACGCCCGCCAACTGGATGTGCCTCGACGGCACCCTCCACGTGGACGCGCAGGGGAACCCGCATCTCGTCTTCTGCCACGAATGGCTGCAGTGCTCCGACGGCGAAATCTGCGCCCTCCCCCTCAAGAAGGACCTCTCCGGCGCGGCCGGACGGCCGGTTCTCCTCTTCTGCGGCTCCGACGCCGCCTGGATCCCCAAGCGGCCGTGGGACGCCGACACGGAATGCGCGCCCTCCGGCTATCCGCGCTACGTCACCGACGGGCCCTTCCTCTGGCACGGCAAGGACGGCAGGCTCCTCATGCTCTGGTCCACTTTCAGCCAGAAGACCTACACCATGGGCATCGCCGAAAGCGACGGCGGCCTCTACGGCAACTGGACGCAGCGCAAGGAGCCCCTCTTCCACAAGGACGGCGGCCATGGCATGCTCTTCCGCGACCTCGACGGGCGCCTGCTCATGACGCTCCACCAGCCCAACAGCGTCTGCGAACGCGCCAAGCTCTTCCCGCTGGAGGAGCTCTGACCCAAGCCACACGCGCGATGGAGGACGGCACACCATGAAAACCCTTGACTTCTCCGTCTACGAGGACCGCATCCTGGGCGCGTGGCTGGGCAAGAGCATCGGCGGCACGCTCGGCGCGTATCTTGAGAACCACAAGGAGCTCAAGCACCTGGCGGCCGACGAGCTGTGGCCGGCCACCGTCCCGCCCAACGACGACCTCGACATCCAGATCGTCTGGCTGGAAGCCCTCCAGGAGAAGGGCTGCTTCCTGACAAGCGACGACCTGGCCGCCTTCTGGCAGGAGCGCTGCTGGTACAACTTCTGCGACTACGGCTTCTTCCTCTACAACCTCCAGCGCGGCATCCGCCCGCCCGATTCCGGCTGGTGGAACAACGACTTCTTCCGCGAATCGGAGGGCTGCCCCATCCGCAGCGACATCTGGGGCCTCGTCGCCCCCGGAAACCCCGCCCTCGCCGCGGAGATGGCGCAGGCCGACGCGGAACTCGACCACGACGGCTTCAGCGTGGATGCGGAGATGTTCTACGCCGCCATGACCGCCGCCGCCCTCTTCGAGAAGAAGCGCGACAGGGTCATCCAGGCGGGGCTCGACGTCCTGCCCGAGGACTCCGACGTGCCCGACGTGGTGGCGACGGTCCGCCAGATCGCCCGCGAAATTCCCTCCTTCGACGCCGCATGGCGCGTCCTCATGCGCAATTTCGGCGACCGCGACGCCTCCAAGGCCATCACCAACCTCGCCATCGTCATGCTGGCGTGGGAGAAGAGCGGCGACGACTTCGAGACCGCCATGACGCTGTGCTGCAATTCCGGCTGGGACACCGACTGCACCGCCGGCACGCTCGGCGCCCTTCTGGGGGCGTGGAAGGGGACGGTCTGCATCCCCCAGGCGTGGCGCAACCGCCTGGGGGACCGGCTCGTCTGCGGCGTCCAGGTCCGCCACAGGAACGCCCTTCTGGCGGACGTGGCGCATGAGACCGCCCTCGTCGGCGTGGAGATGAGCCAGACCCGCAACGACCAGATGCGCTTCCGCAGCGCGCCGCAGGTGCCTGTCCGCCCTGCCCCCGCCCCGACGATTTCCCTCCAGGTGGAATACATTGAGGAGCCCACGCTCCTCTCGCGGGCGGCAACACATGTTAACATATTTATAATCAACGAGTTAGATAGTCAATCAAACGGCGTCCTGGCCATCAAGGCGCCAGAGGGCGTCGTCGTCACGCCGCGGCAGGAGGTCTGCCATGTGGAGGCGAACGGGACGGCCAAGGTCACCCTGGAGATCAAACGGAAGGACGCCATGGCGCCGCTGCCCGACAAGAACCTCTTCCGCGCCGTCTTCGCCACAGCGGAGACGACCGTGGAGCGCGTCTTCGGGCTTGGCGGCGCGCGCCAGTGGCTCGTCTACGGCCCCTACTGGTCCATGTACGACCGCGCGCGACACGGCGACGAATGCCCCTACGCAGGCCCCGGCCGCAACAAGAACCCCTTCTGGGCGGGCTGCGGCCCCGACACCTACCAGACATACGTCTTCCTCGACCACGCCTATCTGGACGAGCAGCGGCTTGCCCGCGAGGACATTCCGGAGGAAGCCCCCAGGCACCTTGAAAGCGGCACCGACCTCATCGACGGCAACGCCCTCGACGGCTGGCGCGGCGCCGCCGTCTGGTACTTCACGCGCACCTTCACCGCGCCCGAGGGGATGGAAATCGACCTGATGATGGGACACACGGGCCAAATCCGCGTCTGGCTGGACGGCACGGAGCTCCTCTGCAGCCGCGAGAACCGCCTCTACACGGCCAACGCGGCCGACTCCTGCCTCGTCAAGGGCACGGGGCGGCCGCAGCGGCTCGTCGTCAAGCTCCTCTCGCCGGAGGAGACGCCGACCCTCGGCGTCCACTTCATCCGCGCCCGCCGCGCCTCCAACATCCGCGAGGGCGTCTCCTGGCTCATGGACACCCTCGTGGACGAGGTGCCGGCCTGCGGATACTGGTGCTGACGGAATCAGTCGGCGCGGGTCGCCACGCCATGCTCAAGGCACTTGCTTCCAATGACCATGGCCATGGCATTGACCGCCAGGTCGTCAAGCAGGCCGACGACGGGAAGAAAGTCGGGGACGGCGTCGAAGGGCATGGCGGTCCACAGCAGGGCGATGAAGCCGACGGCCGCCAGCCGTGCGAAGAGGTTGATCTTCTCAAGCAGCGGGTTGCATGTGTAGAGCGCCCTGGCAGGCGAAATCGTCACGAGGTTCCCCCGCATGGCAATCGTCACCAGTTCGTATTTCTCCAGCATGCGCTTGCTGATTTCGGAGCTGATGAGGTTGATGTCGCCCTCCGTGTATTCGCTTCTGGACGGCGCATAGGTGTCGGAGACGATCTGGAGGAACTTGCGGCTCTCCATCGTCTGGCCCTCGTAGAGCTTCCGCATGACGCGCCAGACGACCTCGTAGAAGCGCTCGTCCTCCCCCTCCGCGGCGTCGGCCGCCAGGGCGGCGTGGACGTTCATGTAGTAGGAGATTTCGCGGTAGGGGTTCCACTGGAGGCAGAGGCCTGCCAGGAAGAAGACAAGGCCCGCGAAGAAGAAGGCCATGTCCCCGCCTGAGAAGACGGTGCTTCCGAGGCAGACAAGCAGGAAGAAGACGATGGCCGAGACCTTCAGGGCCTGCTGGCGCAGTGAAAGGACCAGCAGCAGGCCGACCAGCAGCAGGGCCAGCCACGGATGGGCAAAGAACTCCCTGAGGGCGACGGGCAGCCTGTCGCCCAGCGCCTTGAACAGCTCCGTGACCGGCGCCGCGATCCCCTGCCAGACCGAGCTCCAGAAGCTACCGTTCTCCTCCGAAGGCGCGCCTGGCACGACGAGGATCCGCGTCAGGAGGAGCGAGCCGGGCGCCAGCATGAGCGTCTGCAGCAGGAGGTTGGCCCCGCGCGGCGCGCCCGTGAAGAGCATGTCCCAGTTGATGGTAGAGAAGAGGAAGAAGGCGATGAGCAGCGGGAATGTGCTGTGGACGGTGAAGCTGTATCTGTATTGGAAGAAGGGGTCGCGCGCGGTCACGAGGAGGCTCAGCAGATAGCAGGCGCATACGATCCAGAAGCGCCAGCACTTCCATGTCTCGATGCCCTTTGTTGCGGCATGCGGCGCCGTGAAATAGTCATGGAGCCGCCGCGCCCCGCGCCACAGGGGAAAAGCACCGCCGTTCCTCCTCCTGGGCGCCTCCGAAGATGAATTCCGCCGGCTCATCCTTTCCCTCCCCTGCTGCCATTGTCCCCAAGCGTCTCGATCCTTGCGCGTATCTCCTCGATCGTCT
>CACZQQ010000095.1 GCA_902783355.1 uncultured bacterium | reverse complement strand
CCGACCGCGGCGTCAGGCGCAAGCAGTTCTCCGTCGTCGCCTTTACGCCCGTGCCCGCCATGCTCATCGAGCTGGGCTACTTGACGCATAAGGAAGAGTTCAAGAAAATGACAACCCCCGCCTACCAAGACAAGCTGGCGGTGGCCATCTGCGACGGCGTGGACCAGATCGAAAAGGCCCTGCGGCCGCCCAACACGAAGGGGCCCGTGCCCCTCAAAAAGGCGCCGACGAAGCCCGCCGCGCCTGCGGCCAAGCCCGCCGCGACGCCTCCAAAACCTCCCGCGCCGCCCGCCAAACCAAAAGGCAAGTAATACATAACATCTTCAATACCAACAAGCTAAGGAATAACAGCCATGAAAGAGAGTGAAATCATCCAGTGCATGCAAGAGACCGGCGCGCTGCTGACGGGGCATTTCCTGCTGAGAAGCGGCCTGCACAGCGACCACTATTTCCAGGCGGCGCTGCTCCTGCAGCACACGCTTGTGGCGGAGCGTCTCTGCCGCGAGCTGGCGGAGCCGTGGAAGGACAAGCAAGTCGACGTAGTGCTCTCCCCCGCGATCGGCGGTCTCGTCGTCGGTCAGGAGGTGGGCCGCGCCTTGGGGACGCGCGCCATCTTCGCGGAGAAGGACGACGCCTCCAACCTGCTGCTGCGGCGCGGCTTCGTGCTTCGCCCCGGCGAGCGCGTCCTCGTCGCGGAGGACGTGGTGACCAAGGGCGGCCGTGTCCAGCAGTGCATCGACCTTGTCCGCTCCTACGGCGCGATTCCCGTGGGCGTCGTCGTCGTGACGGACCGTTCGCAGGGCGACGTGGACTTCGGGATTCCCTTCCGCAGCCTCATCCATCTCAACCTGAAGACATACGCGCCGAGCGAGTGTCCGCTGTGCCGCCAGGGCCTGCCCATCGACCACCCCGGCTCCAAATAGGCCGCCCACCAGCCCCAACCCCTATTCCCCTTTCCCACAATGCTGCTTGACTGGATTCTCAAGAAATTCGTGGTCAGCCACAACAAGCGCGCCGTGAACAAGCTGTGGCCGCTTGTCCGCCAGGTCAACGCCCAGGCGGAGAAGTACCGTTCGCTGAGCGACGCCGAACTCAAGGCGATGACGCCGGCCTTCAAGGAGCGCCTCCAGAAGGGCGAGACGACCGACGACATCATGTGCGAGGCCTTCGCCGTCGTCAAGGAGGCCTGCCGCCGCCTGAAGGAGAGCAGCGACCCCGCCGAGAACTCCGTGGAGGTCACCGGCCATGTGCTGAAGTGGGACATGGTCCCCTTCGACGTGCAGATCATGGGCGGCATCGTCCTGCACCAGAGCAAGATCGCTGAAATGGCGACCGGCGAAGGCAAGACGCTGGTGGCCACGATGCCCCTCTACCTGAACGCGCTCACCGGCCGCAACGTGCAGCTGGTCACCGTCAACGACTATCTGGCCCGCCGCGACTCCGAATGGATGGGGCATGTCTACAAGTGGCTCGGGCTGACCGTCGGCTGCATCCAGAACAACCAGCCCCCCGAAGTGCGCCGTGCCCAATACGAGTGCGACATCACCTACGGCACCAACTCCGAGTTCGGCTTCGACTACCTCCGCGACCACGGCATGGCCCACTCCAAGGCCGAACTCGTCCAGCGCGACTACTTCTACGCCATCGTCGACGAAATCGACTCCATCCTCATCGACGAGGCGCGGACGCCCCTCATCATCGCCGGCCCCGCCAAGGTCTCCACCCACATGTACGACAAGGTGAAGCCGGGCGTGGAATCCCTCTTCGGGCAGCAGTTCAAGCTCATGGCCCAGTTCCTGCAGCGCGCCAAGGAGCTGCTCGACAAGCCGGAGGCCACCAACGACGAGCGCGACGAGGCCTACCATCTGCTGGCCAAGGTCCAGCTGGGCATGCCGAAGCACAAGCTGCTCAAGCGCTTCATGGAGGACGGCAAGGTCCGCAAGGGCCTCCAGGCGGTGGACGTGGAGTGGCACTCCGACACCAACCGCGGCCTCCTCCAGCAGATCAAGCAGGAACTCTTCTTCTCCATGGACGAGCGCAGCGGCGAGGCCGAACTCTCCGAAAAGGGCCGCAGGTACCTCATGCCCTCCGACCCCGATGCCTTCACCATCCCCGACCTGCCCTCCATCTTCTCCGCCGTGGACGCCGACCCCGCCCTCAACGACCAGCAGCGCCTGGAGAAGCGCAAGGAGGCGCAGATGGAGTACGACCGCAAGTCCGAGCTGCTCCACAACATCTCGCAGCTGCTGCGCGCCTACTGCCTCTTCGAAAAGGATGTGCAATATGTCGTGCAGGACAACAAGGTCATCATCGTGGACGAGTTCACGGGGCGCCCGCAGCCGGGCCGCCGCTTCTCGGAGGGCCTCCACCAGGCGCTGGAAGCCAAGGAGAACGTCAAGATCGAGCGCGAGACGCAGACACTGGCCTCCATCACCATCCAGAACTACTTCAGGATGTACGAGAAGCTGGCGGGCATGACGGGCACCGCCGCCACCGAGGCCACCGAATTCAAGTCCATCTACAACCTGGACGTGGTGCAGAT
>CACZQQ010000094.1 GCA_902783355.1 uncultured bacterium | reverse complement strand
CTGGGCGGCCTGCTCCGCCTCGTACTCCTTGGCGCGCTCCTTCTGGGCCGCCTCCGCCTTGGCCGAGGCGTTCTTCCAGGCGCCGCTGCACACAAGCCAGACCAGGACGACGAGGCCGACCAGAACGACGCCCCCCAGGGACAGGCTCATGACGCGGCGGCGCGCCGCCAGCGCCTCGTATTGGGCGCGGGCCTCGCTTTCGCCGGCGGTCTCCCGCATGGGGCGCCCCTCGCCGAAGAGGGACCCCGTGCTGCGGTTGGTGTTCTTGCTGTCTGCCATGTTGCTCTCCCATGGAATCACTTTTCAGCCTTGAGGCGCTCCAAGTCACGCTGCCGGATCTCCTTGCGGCGGATCTTGCCGGAGCTGGTCTTGGGCAGGGCCTCGACGAACTCGATGATGCGCGGATACTTGTAGGGCGCGGTCACCTTCTTGACATGCTCCTGGAGCGCCTTCACAAGCTCCGGCGAGGCCTTGTAGTCGCCGTTCTTGTTCAGGACGATGGTGGCCTTGACCGCCTCGCCGCGAACCGGATCGGGATAGCCGGTCACCGCGCACTCCAGCACCGCGGGATGCTCCATGAGCGCCGATTCCACCTCGAAGGGGCCGATGCGGTAGCCGGAGGACTTGATGACGTCGTCGGCACGCCCGACGAACCAGATGTAGCCGTCCTCGTCCCGCCACGCCGTGTCGCCCGTGAAATAGTCGTCCACCGGCCAGGAGTCCGCCATGGCCTCCGGCGCGTCCAGGTACTCGCGGAAGAGGCCGACGGGGCGCTGGCTGCGCGCATTGCGGATGACGACGCGGCCGACGACGCCGTCCTCGCAGGGCTGGTCGTTGTCGTCGAGGATCTGGAGGTCGAAGATGGGGGCGAACTTGCCGGTGGAGCCAGGCTTGACGGGGAACCAGGGGAAGTTGGCGATGAGGACGGAGGTCTCGGACTGGCCGAAGCCCTCCACGAGGGGAAGGCCCACCTGCCTGAGCCACTGGTTGTAGACTTCGGGGTTCAGGGGCTCGCCCGCGATGGAGCACTGCTTGATGGTGGAGAAGTCGTATTGGCTCAGGTCCTCGCGGATGAGGAAGCGGTAGACGGTGGGCGGCGCGCAGAAGGTGGTCAGCTTGAACTTCTCCACGGCGTGGAGGAGGTCCTTGGCGACGAAGTGCCCGTCGGAGTCGAAGGAGGCGATGACGGCGCCGCAGATCCACTGCCCGTAGATCTTGCCCCAGGCGAACTTGGCCCAGCCGGAATCCGCCGCCGTCATGTGCTTGCCGCCGTCGCGGACGCGCTGCCAGTAGCGGGCGGTGACGATGTGCCCCAGGGGCAGCGTATGGTCGTGGATGATCATCTTGGGCATGCCGCTCGTGCCGCTGGTGAAGTACATCAGCATGGGGTCGTGCAGGCAGGAGAAGGCCTCGCCCTGCGGCTTCTCCCATGCCTCCGGATACGTGGGCAGCGCCTTGCGGAAGTCGAGGCAGCCGGGCGGCACGCTGTCGCCGACAACCATGACCTCCTGGAGGTCGGCCACCTCGGCGGCGGAGGCCAGGACCTCCTCCAGCACATCCGGCAGGTCGACCACCACCGCCAGTTTCACATGGGCGGCCTTGAAGCGGTAGACCAGGTCGTGGCGCTTGAGCTGGAAGGAGGCGGGGATGACGACCGCCCCGATCTTGTGCAGGGCGACCATGCAGATCCAGACCTCGATGCGCTGCTTGAGGATGAGAAGGACGTGGTCGCCCTTGCGGATGCCGTGGTCGCGGAAGAGGTTGGCGGCCTGGTTGGAGAGGCGGCTGACGTCGCCGAAGGTGAGGATGCGCTCCTTCATCTCGCCGTTCATCCAGGCCAGGGCCGGCTTGCCGGGCTGCTGCCGCGCCCACTCGTCCACAACGTCGTAGGCGAAGTTGAACTGGGGCGGCACATTCACCCTGTAGTTGGCCTTGAAATCCTCATAGGAGCTGAAATCCTGTCGTGGAAGAAACTTCTCTAGCATAGTGGGAAAGGGATTGAAATCGGTTTTCGCGCGCGGGGGCGCGCCAAGCCGGAAGCACGGCGGCGTGCGCCGGATTCCGGAAGAAACAGCTGGAGGGCGCCGGCGTGGCGCCCGCAGGCGAAGTCGCCTACTGGATGACGGTCAGGAACTTGGCGGGCACGTCGGTGGCGTGCTGCGCGTGGGGGATCGTCGGGTCGAAGTAGATGGAGTCCCCCTGGTTGAGGAGGAACTCGTGGCGGCCGATGACCACCTTGACCCTGCCCTCCAGCACCAGGTTGAACTCCTGCCCGTTGTGGGTGACCAGCCCGGCCTCCTTCTCCCCCGGAACCAAATCCACGATCATGGGCTCCATGGTGCGGCCCTTGAAATTGTAGGCGAGGCTCTGGAAGCGGTATTCGGGGTTGCGGTTGACGCGGAGGCCATGCCCCGCGCGGACCATGGTGTAGCCGCCCATGCGGGGCTGCTCGCCGGTGAGCAGAATCGTGGAATCAACGCCGAAGATGCCCGCCAGTGCGTAGATGGTGCTGACAGGGAGGGTGCGGCTGCCCGCCTCGTAGGAGAGGTAGGTCGCCTCGTCCACGCCCAGCTTGGCGGCCACGTCGGAGGCCGACATGTCCATCAGCTCCCGCATTTCGCGGATGCGGCTGGCAATCATCATGCCGCTGTCGTTTCGTACACTGACGTCGTTTTGCATGGTCTCTTTCTCCAAAGATGGGTTTCAGGTCTCCTCCTTCCGGCGGCGCCGCATCACCATCTGGTAGACGAGGATGGCCAGGAAGGTGATGGCCAGCAGGAGCGTGGAAAGCGCGTTGATGAGCGACAGCGACCCCCGCTTGATCATGCCCTGGATCTGGATGGGCAACGTCATCGTCCCCGGGCCCTTCACGAAGAAGGTGATGACGAAGTCGTCGACGGAGAGAGTG
>CACZQQ010000093.1 GCA_902783355.1 uncultured bacterium | reverse complement strand
CTGGAACATGCGCCCCAGCGAGTTCATGAAGGTCATCGACGACCTCGGCCTCAAGATGATCTCCAGCCACTCCCCGTGGGCCACGAATCCGCGCACCCTCGGCGAACTCATGGAGATCGCCGCCATCTGCCGCCAGAACCGCATCGTCTGCGGCTACAATCCGCCGGACTTCGCGGACCTGGACGCCATCAAGCGCACCGCCGAGAACACGCGCGCCATGCAGGAGGTCCTCGCCCGCAACGGCTTCTCCCTCTTCCAGCACAACCACGACTTCGAGTTCCAACGCCTCGACGGACGCCTGAAGTATGAAATCTACCGCGAGATGGTCCCCGGCATGAAATACGAGATCGACTGCTTCTGGAGCACGAACCTGGGGCGGGAGGATCCCGTCGAGATGCTCAAGCTCTTCGCGGACGACACCATCCTCCTCCACATGAAGGACGGCCATGCCAGGCAGAAGGTCAGCGGCAACACCATGAAGAACGGCCTCCTGGAGCGCGATGTGCGCCTGCTGCCGCTGGGCATGGGCGACCTGCCGATCCCCGCCCTCGTCGCCGCCGCGCCGGAGCACGTGGAGAGCATCATCGTCGAACTGGACTTCTGCGACGTCGAGATGGACAAGGCCATCGAGATGTCCTACCACTACATGGTTGACAACAAACTCGCAACAGGGAACAAGTGACTATGGAACCGACCAAGATTGGCATCATCGGCTGCGGCATGATCAGCGACACCTACTTCAAGGCGTCGCAGAAATTCCGCCAGATTCAAGTCGTCGCGTGCGCGGACATCATTCCGGAGCGCGCGCAGAAGAAGCAGGAGCTCTACGGCGTGCCCGCCATGAGCGACGAGGAGCTGCTCGCGCGGCCCGACATCGAGCTGGTGCTCAACCTGACGCCGCCGCAGGTCCACTCCACCATCGCCACCATGACCCTCGAGGCCGGCAAGCACGCCTACTCCGAGAAGCCCTTCGGCGTGGACGCCGACGACGCGGCGAAGGTCATGGCGCTGGCGAAGAAGAAGGGGCTTCGCGTCGGCTGCGCCCCCGACACCTTCCTCGGCGGCGGCCAGCAGACCGCCCGCAAGCTCGTGGACGACGGCTGGATCGGCAAGCCCCTCTCCGGCACCGCGATGGTGCTGGGCCGCGGGCCGGAGAAGTGGGGCCAGGCCCCCTTCTTCTACGACTACGGCGCGGGCCCCATG
Source organism: uncultured bacterium (assembly GCA_902783355.1). The sequence continues at coordinate 967 of CACZQQ010000093.1, read as the reverse complement.
CTCGACCTGGGCCCCTACTACATCACCGCCCTGGTCAACCTGCTGGGGCCTGCGGAGAGCGTCACCGCCGTCACCACGAAGGGGACGGAGTACCGCACGCTGGGCGCCGAGGTCAGCGAGACCTACAAGGACGTCTACAAGCCCTTTGACCGCTATCCCGTCAAGGTCACCACGCACCTGACGGGCGTCGTCAAGTTCAAGTGCGGCGCGGTCGTCACCGTCATCACCAGCTTCGACTGCTACTGGCACGGCCACGCCCCCATCGAACTGTACGGCACGGACGGCTCGCTGCAGATTCCCGACCCCAACACCTTCCACGGCCCCGTCCGCGTCTTCCGTCCCGGCTACACGGATTGGCAGGAGGTGCCGCTGGCCTTCGGCTACACGGAGAACTCGCGCTCCATCGGCGCCACCGACATGGCGCTGGCCCTCAAGTCGGGCCGCCCGCACCGCGCCAACGGCGAACTGGCCAACCACGTCCTGGACATCATGCTGGCCTTCGACAAGTCCAGCGCGCTGCACGGCGAATACAAGCTGACGACCACCTGCGAGCGCCCCGAGCCCCTGCCCATGGGCCTCGAAGCCGGCGAGCTGCCCCTGTAGCGTCAAAGACCACAGGACGGCGTCGCGAACAAAAAAACGGCCCTCTGGAGAACTCCAGGGGGCCGTTTGTTGTACGTACAGTACCGTACTATTTACGGCTGGCGGCTATTTGTTGGCGGCCAGGAAGGCGCGGACGTCGTCGGCCTGGTAGGCGGAGCCGAGGAGGCAGTTCTTCTCGTAGATGAAGTCGGCGTATTCCTTCATGAAGATCTTGCCGGGCTTGCGCAGATCGAACTCGGCGGGCTTGTCGCGGAAGAGCTCGCGGTGGACGCGGCACCAGACCAGACGGCCGTCGGTGTCGATGTTGATCTTGGTCACGCCGCGCTTAGCCGCGCCCAGGAACTGGGTGGCGTCCACGCCCTTG
>CACZQQ010000092.1 GCA_902783355.1 uncultured bacterium | reverse complement strand
GGCGCCGTCCACACGCACGGCTGGCGCTGCTTCGCGGAGATCTTCCAGGAGCGCGTCCGCACGGAATACGGCCGTCCGATGGACGTGATCATCAATTCGGGCAACAGCGGCCAGACCTCTATGAATCTCGTGAACGAGAAGCAGTACGACTGGCAGGTGCGCCACCACAAGCCGCAGGTGGTCTTCCTGCTGATCGGCTGCAACGACATCGTGCGCGACAACAACGGCGGGCCGGAGGGCTTCCGCCAGCGCCTCTCCACGCTCGTGGAGCGCATTCGTCAGGACGGCGCGATTCCCGTCCTGCAGACCTACAACACCATCCAGCTGGTGGAGAATCCCACGAATGACTATCTGCGCGGCTATGTGAAGCGCTACAACGAGTTCCCCGAATACAACCAGGTCATCCGCGACGTCGCCGCCGCCTGCGACACGATTCTTGTGGACCACCGCAAGCACTGGGAGGAGAACGCCAGCGACCCCGCCGAACTCGACTTCTGGCTGGGCGAGACCATCCATCCGGGGGCCTACGGCCACCAGCAGATGGCCATCCTCATCACGAAGGCCCTCGGCATGTACGACCCCAACAGCAAGTGCCTGACGCTGGCCGCCGGCGGCCCCCGCAAGAAGCCCGCGCCTGCGCCCGCCGCCTCCGACATCCAGTGGGCCGTCGACTACAAGCCCGGCCGCGACGGCGCCTTCCCGCAGGAGAAGTGGCGCGTCGGCTACAAGCCCGCCTACATCAGCCTGGAGGACGATTTCGTCGTCCTCGACCACGACGATCCGCAGAACCAGTATGCCATGATCGGGCTGAAGGATGCTGGTTTCCTCGCGGGCGCCAAGACCGTCGTCCTTGAAGTCACGGTGCGGATTCCCTCCGGGCAGGCCGCCGACCTCAACAAGCCGTCCCGCCTCTTCCTGGGGGTCACCGCCGAACGCGATGGCCAGATTGGCGAGATGATCATCCTCTTCAGCGAGAACGCCATCGGCGGCAGCATCCCCGGCACCAAGCTGCCCAAGCCGCTCTCCGACGCCCACACCCTCCGCTTCGAGCTGGACGTCGCGGGCGGCTTTGTCGCCTGCTATGAGGACGGCACGCTCTTCGCCACCGTCAACAGCAAGGTCATGTCCAAGCTCACGGGGCGCGTGGACATAGGCGACGGCGGCTCCCTCATCGTCGGCAGGGCCGCCATCAGCAGCCTCAAGGTTGGCGTTGTTAAATAACTTGCTTAATGTCAAGGAGTTATAATGAAAAATAAGCTTTTTGCGACTCTTTTGACGGCCGTCGCGGCGGCGCTCTTCGCGCTGCCGTCGAATGCGGCGGAGAATCTGGTCAACGTCAGCTGGGGCGACAGCATCATGGTCGGCTCCGGCATCTCCAAGCTGGACACGCCGCAGAAGGTCATCGATTCGCTGCACATCTGGCAGGACATCTACGAGGGGCAGGGCATCCTGTGGCGCATCAGCAGCGAATACCTCAAGCGCTACTACCTGCGCCAGCCGACGGACTTCCAGAAGCGGTATGACGCCAAGGTGGACGAGGTGGCGGCGCTCTTCGACCCCGCCAAGCTCGTCCGCGAGGAGACGCGCAAGAACAAGCAGCTCTTCCTGCTGTATGCGACCTTCCTCGACCACGGCTGCCCGCCGGGCGCCCTCTACGGCGACGTCAGCAACTTCCCGTGGCAGGACAAGGTGACCATCGCGCACCCTGAATATCAGGAGCGCGACCTGGAGGGCAACTGGCACTACGGCGTCCTGGACCTCTCCAACCCCGACGCGCGCAGGTTCATCCGCGAGCGCCTCGTCGCCTTCGTGGACGAGTACGACTCGGACGGCCTCTACCTGTGCAGCCGCACCCACTCGCCGCCGGCCCTCCACGGCGATCAGTTCGGCTTCGGCCCCCACGTCGTCGTCGAATACAAGAAGCGCTACGGCATCGACATCACGAAGGATCCGCGCTTCAACTACAAGTCCCCCGAATACGCGCCCAACTGCGACGAAGTGCAGCGCTGGCGCCGTCTGCGCGGCGAGTACCTGGTCACCTTCATCCGTGAGCTGCGGCAGGCCCTCGGCAAGAAGCGCCTCCTCTACGTAGGGCTCCCGCGCGGCTTCACCATGCAGTGCCCCTACGGCAACATGTATGTGGACAAGGAGACCCTCTTCAAGGAGCATCTGGTGGACGGCATGATCATCGGCGTCCTCAGCGGCCGCTTCCTCTATCCGCAGCGCAAGACGCCCCACAAGGACCTCGGCTTCCTGGAGAGCGGCGACGACCGCTACAACCTGCCGCCTCTGGAGGAGGAGGTCGCCAAATGGCGCCCCTACTGCGACAAGTTCGGCATCCGCCTCTTCGTGGGCGGCGGCTTCAGCCGCACGCTGCCCGCCGGCCTCGACGGCCGCATGATCAGCGCCCCCAACGCGCGCCCCTCCGTCTATGTCCCCGCCGCCAAGGCCCTCTACTCCCGCAGCATGACCGTCTCCGGCTTCTTCAGGCTGGAGAAGGTGCAGGACGGGTGGGCGAAGGCGCCGCGCCTCGTCTCCAAGTACAACCACGACTCCCCTGCGGAGCGCGGATGGGAGCTGTGCGTGGGCGACAAGGATGAGCTTGTCTTCCGCACGCAGCTGGTCAATGCGCAGGGCGGCGTCAGGGACGCGCATCTGCGCAGCGCGGCCGGCATCGTCCCCCGCGAGGAGTGGTTCCACGCGGCGGCCGTCATCGACGCCGACAAGGGCGTCAAGCAGATCTACCTCAACGGCAAGCTGGTGGCGGAGGAGAAGATTCCGGCGGGCTACTACCTGAACGACAACGCGAGCATTGACATCGTCGTCGGCTGCTACGCGCACGGCAGCGGCCAGAACGCGCGCATGCTGGCGGACGAGCTGTGGCTTGCCGACCGCGCCGTGCCGCCGGCCGCCATGCCCACGAAGCCCCTGACCGGCGAGGAGCCCGGCATTCTCTTCTACTTCAGCTTCGACAAGGCGGAGCGCAAGCCGGATGCCGTCGCGCCCGGCGTGGACGCCAAATATCTGGGCACCCCGAAGCTGAGCCCCGGCTACTTCGGCCAGGCCCTCGACCTGACCGTCGTGGACTGAAGACGGCACCGACAGTGGGCAGCCACGGGCTGCCCACTCAGCAAATCAATCCGGTCGGGTGCCATTCGCCCTTATAAACTCGTCACGGAGGAGTTACAACCGACGGGGGCTCTGCCCCCGAACCCCCGGCTGCGCCTAGAGTGATATCCGGCCGTTCGGCGCGCAGGGCGAGAAGCCCTGCGGCACCGAAGGCATAGACTGCGGGGCTATTTGACCGCCTGGGCGCCGAAGCCCTTGACCGCGCCGAAGAACTTGAGCACATTGTCGGCGGGATAGCGGTTGCAGTACATGGAGACCTTGGTCGAAATGGTGCCGACCTGGTTCATGCCGAACATGCTGCGGAACTGGTTGGCGGGGGAGTTCGCGTCGTAGTCGGTCTTCTCGGAGTAGCTGGCCGCCAGGAAGGCCGCCAGGTAGTTTTCGTCGATGATGCCCTTGAAGAGCTTCGGGTCGGTGAGGGACTGGTTGTCCTCGACGCTCTCGATGCCGGTGCAGTCCTCGAAGTCCTCCCAGGCGTCGTCGGTGACGAAGAAGGGCTTGATGTTGGGGCTGATGGTGACGGCGGCATCGCCTTTCTTGTTCAGGAAGAAGATGTTGTTGTCAATGGAGACCTTCTTGGTCTTGTCGTCGCCCTTGCTGTTGTCGAAGCCGTAGAGGACGCTGAGGCCGATGATGTTGTGGTGGATGTTGGCGTCGACCTTGCTGTTGGCGCGCACGCCAAAGCCCATGTCGGTCATCTCGGCGGTGCGGCTCCAGGTGAAGAGGACGGTGTTGTAGGCGAACTCGAACTTCACGGCGCCGTTCTCGTTCTTGGCGCAGAGTACGTCGCAGGCCTGCATGCGGCTGTTGATGAAGAGGTTGTTGAGGATCTTGACATCGCCTTCGTGGTGGCTGATCTGGATGGCGTAGTTGGAGGCGTTGAGGAAGACGCAGTTCTGGATGGTGAGGTTGCCGCCGGTCTTGCCCTTCATTTCGGCGGAGTGGATGGAGGCGTAGGGGGTGTCCCCCTTGGCCGGCGGCTCGAGATACATGCCGGTGGCCACGCCCTCGGGCTTGCCCTTGGTGGCGTGGTAGCTGTTGGCCTCGCCCTGGTCGATGTAGAGGCCGTCGATGACCGTGGGCATCCCCTTGATGGCGTCGGCCTGGCTGGCGGAGGCCCACATCTTGAAGCCGACGGTGCCGATGTCCATGGCGGGCTTGGTCTGGTTCATCTCGTTGGAGGGGCGCAGCATGGTGGGGTATTTGGTGATGTCGCGCTCGCTGAAGTCGTCGCTGTAGCCGCCGATGATGGAGACGGGCTTTTCGATGAGGATCCAGCCGCAGGAGGTCTTGCCGTTGTAGTTGCCCTGGGCGACATGGATGGTGTCGCCGGGGGCGGCCTTCTCAAGGGCGCTCCAGATGGCCTTCAGGGGGGCCTCCTTCGTGGTGCCCTCGTTCTTCTTCTTGCCGGTGGCGGCGGAGACGTACCAGTCGGTGGCGAAGGCGGCGGTGGCCAGGAGGCAGAGAAGCAGGGTCAGAGTCTTTTTCATCATTGTGCTCCTTATGTGTTTGGGGTTAGAGGACGACGTATTTGGAGAGGAAGAGGATGGTCAGGACATACATGATGGGGTTGATGTCCTTGCGTCGGGAGGAGAAGAAGTTGAGGAGGGTCCACGAGACGACGCCGAAGCAGATGCCCTCGGAGATGCTGTAGGCCAGGGGCATGATGAGGATGGTCAGGTAGCAGGGGATGGCGTTCAGGTAGTCGCTGAAGTCGATTTTGGTGATGCCGGAGATCATGTAGAATCCGACGATGATGAGGGCGGGGGCAGTCGCGAAGGCGGGGATGGCCAGGAAGATGGGGGCCAGGAGGATGGAGAGGAAGAAGAGGACGGCGGTGGTGAGGGCGGTCAGGCCGGTGCGGCCGCCCTCCGCCACGCCGGAGGCCGATTCCACGAAGGTGGTGACGGTGGAGGTCCCCATGACGGCGCCCACGGAGGTGGCGATGGAGTCGGAGAGCAGGGCGCCGCGGATGCGCGGCAGCTTGCCGTTCTTGTCCAGCATGTCCGCCTTGGTGGAGACGCCGATGAGGGTTCCCATCGTGTCGAAGATGTCCACGAACATGAAGGCCAGCACGATGATGATGAAGTTGGTGGACTTGACCAGGGAGAAGCCGACGAGTTCGGAGTTGCGGAGGGTCCAGTCGGCGGGGGAGAAGAGGGCGCCGAAGAGATGGCTGTATTCGCGGAAGGAGGCGCCGAAGGTGCTGAAGTTCAGCCTCGGCAGCAGGGAGAAGCAATTGGCGTCGGGATTGACGACGTAGAGGCCGCCCAGCTGCGCGACGATGCCCAGAATCCACGTGATGAGGATGCCGAGCAGGATGGCGCCGCGCACCTTCTTGTGGAGGAGCCATGCGGTGGCCAGCGTGCCGACGATGGCCAGGATGGCGCAGATGCCGTGGTTGTTGATGTTGGCCGCGCTGAATTTCTGGAAGGCGAGAAGCGTGGCGGAGTCGTCCACGATGACATGGGCGCCCTGGAGGGCGATGAAGGCGATGAAGAGGCCGATGCCGACGCTGACGGCGGTCTTCAGCGGCAGCGGGATGCAGTTGAAGATGCTTTCGCGCACCTTGGTCAGGGAGAGCAGCAGGAAGATGAGGCCCTCCACGAAGACCGCCAGCAGCGCGAACTGCCATGAATAGCCCATGCCCAGGACGACCGTGAAGGCGAAGTAGGCGTTGAGCCCCATGCCGGGCGCCAGCGCGAAGGGGTAGTTGGCGAAGACGGCCATGAAGATGGTGCCGACGCAGGAGGCCAGCGCGGTCGCGACGAAGACGCCGCCGGCCGGCATGCCCGTGGCGGAGAGGATGCTCGGGTTGACGGCTAATATGTAAGCCATTGCAAGGAAGGTAGTTACGCCTGCAAGCATCTCGCGGCTCGGCGTCGTCCGGTTCTCCTGCAATTTGAAGAAGTCTTTCATGGAACGCTCCTGTGGTTGTGTGGGAGGACGCATGTACTGTACAGTACTATATAAGGAAAAGGGGCTAGGCCAGCAGCCGGAAGTTGTCCAGGTCCACGAGGCCCATGTCGGTGAGCTTGAGGTGGGGGATGACGGGCAGGGGCAGGAAGGCGAGTGTGAGGAAGGGGTCGTGGAGGGGGCAGCCCAATTGGCGGACGGCCTGCCGCAGCGTGCGCAGCTGGTTTGCGATGTTTTCGGCGGGGTCTTCCGAGAAGAGGCCGCCCACGGGCAGGGGCACCTGCGCGGCGACCTGGCCGCCGCAGGTGGCGACGAAGCCGCCCTGGGTCGCCCGCAGCGCCTCGATGGCGGCCGCCATGTCGTTTCCGTTGGTGCCGACGACGCAGAGATTGTGGGAGTCGTGTCCCACGCTGGAGGCGATGGCGCCGCGCTTCAGGCCGAAGCCGCGCACGAAGCCTTGGCCGATGTTGCCGTTGCGCCCATGCCGCTCAAGGACAGCAATCGGCAGCACGTCCGGCGCATCCGGCGGCAGGCCGTCCAGCCTGTCGGTGACCAGCGTGCCGTCGATGACGCCGATGACGGGCAGGCAGGGATTGCGGTGCATCTGGAAGTCGTCCGCCGTGGCCGCCCTGCATTTGACCGTGTGGCGGAAGGCCTCCACGTCGGGAAGGCGCGCTTTGTCATAATGTATCTCCTCTGCGGGGATTCCGTGGACGATGACGCGTTCGACGCGGCAATCGGCCAGGTCGGAGAGGAGGGCGATGTCGGCGCGGCGGCCTGGAGCGACGAGGCCGCGGTCGTGGAGGCCGAGCCCCTCGGCGGACGACCAGGAGGCGACGCGGTAGGCGACCAGCGGCGGGATGCCCGCCGCCAGGCAGCGGGCCACCATCCGGTCGATGTGGCCGTCCTCCTCCATGTCGAGCGGATTTCGGTCGTCGGTGCAGAAGGCGAGGAAGGGGGCGTTTTCGGCGGTGACGAGGGGCATGAGCGCGTCGAGGCTGCGGGCGGCGCTGCCCTCGCGGATGAAGACCTGCATCCCGCGGCGGAGCTTCTCGCGGGCCTCCTCCAGCAGGGAGGACTCATGGCAGTTGCGGACGCCGGCGGCGACGTAGGCGTTCAGGGCGCGGCCGGAGAGGAGGGGGGCGTGGCCGTCGACGAAGTCGAAGGTGGCCAGCTTGGCCATGGTCTGCGGTTCGCGTGTGAGGACGCCGGGCACGTTCATGTATTCGCCCAGGGCGGCGGCGTATTTCCGCTTGTAGGCGCGCAGGTCGGCGACGGTGATTTCGGCGCCGGAGGTCTCCAGGCGGGTGGAGGGCACGCAGGAGGAGAGGCGCACCTGCAGATCCATCGTCAGCGCCTGCGCGGCCGCGAAGAAGAAGTCGAAGGCGGCCGTGCCGACGACGTTGGCCAGCTCATGGGGGTCGCAGACGGCGGTGGTGACGCCGTGGCGCGTCACGCACCGCTCGTATTCCCATGGCAGCATCAGGGAGGATTCCAGATGGGTGTGGGTGTCGATGAAGCCGGGGACGGCGGTAAGCCCCCTCGCGTCGATGGCGCGCCTCCCCTCGTAGCCTTTTCCCACGCCCGCGATGACGCCCGCGTCGTCGATGGCGATGTCCGCCTCCTCGAAGGAACCGTCGCTCAGATGGAAGACGCGCGCGTCTTTCAGGACGAGGGCGGCGGGAGTCTCGCCCAGCGCCATGCGGATGCGTTCGGTGGGGTTCATGGGGATTTCGTGTCAGGTTGCGGGCCTGCCGCGGCTTCAGGGGGCGCCAGTTCCGCCAGGCGGCGCCGCATCAGGCCGAAATAGTCCGCCACGCGGTGGATGTCGGGCGGGATTTCCGCATTGGAGAGGACGACCGCCTGCGAATCCTTGTCCTCGGGGGCGAAGCCGTGCATGCCGTTGAGGGGCCTGCCACCCATGTCGGAGGGGCAGATCTGGACGCCGGGGTCCGTCAGGAAGATGGCGTCCCCGAACCATCTGTCGGCGCGGTAGATGCCGTATCGCCTCTCCTCCTCTTCGGTGAGCCAGTGGCCGCTCCCCTCGAAGGGCTGGACGGCCTTGCGGATGGCCTCCTCCGCGCCGGGCTTCAGGAAGGTCACGCGGAAGAGGGTCGAGTCGTAGCAGGCGCCATAGTCCTTGCCGAAGACGAGGCCCGTCTTCTCGACGGCGCCCTTGAGGTCGATGGCGTGCGTCAGCGGGGTCATGCCATGGTCGGAGAAGAGGGTCAGGCGCGGCGTGCGCCCCAGTTCACGGCACTTCTCCAGCAGGGCGACGACCTCGCCGCGGTACCAGTCGACCTTCTCCTGGATGGGCTTGGCCACGAGGATGGGATACTGGTGGAGGAGGGCGTCCAGTTCGGCGGTGTAGATGAAGAGGAATTCCGCGCCGTCTTCGAGCGCCTTGCGCGCGGCCTCGAAATTGCGCCTGTCGCCGGCGTGCCAGTCGGAGATGTGGTACCTGCGGCCGCTTTTCTCCAGCATGTCGCGCAGGTTCTCTATTTCTCCAAGTCCTTTGTTTGCAAATAGATCCTTTTTTTCGCAGTAGTCCATCATGGGCAGCTTGTCGATGGGCATCTGGTAGAGCTGGAAATAGCCTGTGAAGCCGTAGAGCCGCTTGATGAACCTGGAGAGCCAGCCGCGCACGCGCCCCCTGTTCCAGAAGGAGGCCGGCTTCAGGAAGGGCGCCAGCCGCCCCAGTTTGCGGAAGGGGGAGTCCGCCGGCGCGAAGCGGAAGAAGCTCAGGTGGCCGTGCTCGGCCGGCGTCCTGCCCGAGAGGATGGTGGGAATCGCCGAGCAGGAGTAGCCGAACTGCATCTCGGCGGGGCGGCGGTAGGGCAGGATGTCCTGCAGGAAACCCGTCCGGTTGACCAGTTCCCAGCCCAATGCGTCCACAAAGAGGAATATTTCCGTGTCAAAAGGCATGCGGCGTCTCCAAAGCGTTTCTGTCCGTAACGTGGAGAATATATCCCCTGAAGCCGGTTCTTTTTCACAGAAGGCGCACATGCGGCCGCGGGGCGTGCGCGGATTGGATGGCCTGCCGCGCCGAACGCCGTTCGCTTCGCGGTCCGTCGCGGGCAAATCCGCAGGGGCCATGCCGTGTTCATCGGCATGTCTTCATGTAGACGTGCGGCGAGATGCCGACGACGCGCCGGAAGCAGCGGCTGAAGATGGCGGGCGAGGAGAAGCCGTTCAGGCGCGCGATTTCGGCGACGCCGTTTTCCGTGCGTTCCATCATGAGACTGGCGCGCCGGATGCGCTGCGTGCGGATGTAGTCCCCCGGCGGGCAGGAGCACATCCTGTCGAAGATGACATAGAGTTTGGCGAGGGAGACCTTGAGGTGGGCGGCCACGTCGGCGACCGCCAGTTGCGGGTCGTCAAGGCGGCTGAAGATGTATTCGTTGGCCTCCGCGAAGGCCCCGATGGCACTGGACGGGTTCATGGCGGGCAGGCCGTCGCCGCCCGCCTCGTCGGCGCCGAGGTCCAGCAGGAAATTGCCGAGGGTCCGCTGGAAGAGGAGCTCCTTCCGCTGGTCGCCCGCCAGGAAGTCCTTGTATAGCAGGAGCATCTGGTAGAGGCGTGCGAATTGGTTTTCCGTCATTTGGATGTTGCCTGGCGGGATCCGCCTGACGAACTGCCGGTCGCGCATGTTGAAGGTGATGACCAGCCAGAAGAACCTGCTTTGGTTGACCATGTAGTGGTGCAGCTGGTACGGCTTCACCAGCGAGGCGCCGCTTTCGCACAGGCGGTAGGTCTGGCCGTCCACGCTGACGAGCCCCTCCGTCTGCAGCGCCACGGTCAGGACATGGCGGTCGTGGCAGAGGCGGGCGTAGTCGTTGCCGCAGTTGATGGGCTGCCTGGGGTCGCGCCTGAGGATGAGGATGTCCGTCGGCTCGCCGGAGGCCTTCCCCCAGCCGCGGTGATAGTCGGCGGGGTTTGCCAGATTCCAGGCCAACTCGATGAGGGCCATCCTGAAGGAGTCTATGGTGTAGAGCATGCCGTTTTGAAGAGGGGATTGCGCAAGGGGCGAGGCGGTGCCGCTTACTTTAGCCGTACTTTGCAATTCTTCTTGAGTTTATGGCAAAATCGGCCTTTTTTTTCTTCCATTTCAATAAAAATTGCGCAAAGGCGTCTTGAAATGCGATGGCGGCAGGGTATCTTAAGGCAAAATTACTTTTGACACGGCTTTTTTTGCATCAGGCTTATGAGGCATACGGCGACTTTTCCGGAGGGGGTCTGGCCAGTCCTGCTGACCCCCTATCGCGCTGACGGCGGACTGGACATGGACGGCTATGCGTCTCTTCTGGAGTACGATATCGCCCATGGCGTGGCGGGCCTCTTCGCCGTCTGCCTGAGCAGCGAGCTTTTCCAGCTGTCGCCCGCGGAGCGTCTGGCATTGGCGCGTGGGGCCGTGGCGTGCGCACGGGAGCGTGTGCCGGTCGTGGCCTGCGCCGGCTTCGGCGAGAGCCTGTCGTCGCGCCTGGACGATGTCAAGGCCATGGCGGACACGGGCGTGAACGCCGTCGTGCTGCCGATCGGCTTCCTGGCCTCGCGCGAGGAGGACGAAGAGGCGCTGGCGCGCAATTTCGGCCGTCTTCTGGAGCAGACGGGGGAGACGGTCTTCGGCCTCTACGAGTGTCCCTTGCCCTACCGCCGTCTCTTCAGCGCGGAGTGCCTGCTGCGCCTGTCGCGGCTGGCGGGGCCCCGCCTCGCCTTCCTGAAGGACACCTGCTGCAACCGGGCCATGCTGCGCCAGAGGCTGGAGGCGCTTCGGGGGACGCCCCTCAAGCTGTACAACGCCAATCTGGTCACCTGCCTGGATTCCCTGCGGTACGGCGCCGCCGGATATAGCGGGACCTCCGCCAATTTCTATCCGGCGCTGCTGTCGCGGCTGGTGCGGACCTTCTGCCAGCAGCCGGAGCAGGCGGCGCGCATCCAGGAGTTCATGACACTCGTGCAGCGGCATGTCGAATGCAAGTACCCGCGTTCCGCCAAGGCGTTCCTGGCCTCCCGCGGCGTCGCCATCCAGGAGGGCTGCCGCGTGGCCTGCGACGAACTGAACGGCGAGGACCGCGAGCAGCTTGCCGCCTTCGGCCGCGCCCTGCAGGCCTTCGAGGCCGCGCTCGGCCAATGAGGCCAGACGGCGCATGGCCCGCCGTCCAGAGAAACGCACAATTTCTGTTTTTTCCGTCCGTCACCCCAAACTGTGTAAGCATGGAGACTCAAAAAAAAAAAAAAAAGTTCCCTT
>CACZQQ010000091.1 GCA_902783355.1 uncultured bacterium | reverse complement strand
GTTCGTGGCGGTTGCGCCGACCGACCCGCCGACGCCGACGGAGGCCAGCGCGTGCGGACTGCCGAAGCGCCCGATGACGATGATGTCCGCCGCGTTGAAGAGCAGCTGCAGGATGTTGGTCGCAATCAGCGGCAGCGCGAAGGCGACGAGGCCGGGCAGGATTGGCCCCTGCAGCATGTCGATCTTCTTCGGGGCGTGCGGCGAACGCGGCATGTGGGGGATGAAATGCGGCATGGCAGGCTATCTGAAATCAGAAGTGCTTTGTTTGGAAGAAGTTAAGCACTTGCGCGAGGACATTCTCTGGATTGCGGAGGCCCGGGTGGGTGCAGTCCACCATGAGCCATTGGTAGGGGAGGGGCGCCGGCAGGCCTGTGTCCTCCAGGGCGACCTTGCCGTCGCGCCGTCCCGCGATGATGCCCGTGGGCGGCAGCCAGGCCGGCGGCGGGAGCGTCATCGTGTAGGAGTCGGTGTCGGGCGTCATGTCGCCCAGCGATTCGTTCAGCTGGCCCACGAGGGGAAGGCGCCCCAGATAGGCCCAGAGCGACCCCTTGTTGGGCGGGCCGAGCATGACGATGGCCTCGAGGCGCTTCGCCTCGTCGACCGTCATGCGGGCGAGGGCGCCGCGCAGGATGAGGCCGCCCATGCTGTGCGTGAGGACGTAGATGCGCTCGTCCGGCGGCAGGGTGGCCATCAGCGTGCGGAGCTCTTGCAGGAAGCGCGTCGTGTGCGCCTCGATGTTCATCTTGGAGGAGGGGTAGTCGTAGTTGTAGGCGTCGTAGCCTTCGGCGGCGAGGGCGTCCGCCATCCGCTGCATGGAGCGCGACCGCACGCTCAACCCGTGGATGAGGAGGACGTTGCGGCCGGAGGGCGTTGCGGCGGCGGTCCTGCTGAAGCAGTGCCCCCGGTCCATGTAGTTGGCCAGGAGGGAGGTCGGGCGGTCCTCCAGCAGGTTGCGCAGCTGCTCCTCGGTGGTGCCGCGGGCGACGCGCACGTCGTCGGCGTCCAGGATGCGCCACCATCCGCTGATGGTGTTGACCTGGAGGTTCCAGCCGTGGACGCGGTGGCTCTCCCAGAAGCGGTGGCCGCCGAAGGTGGGGAACTCGATGTTGACGGTGGCGTGGCGCTCCAGAAGGGCCGGCAGGCGGCCCTCCTCCGCGGCGGCCGTGAAGGCGTTGATGAGGGTCTTGTCCATTTGAGGCTCTTCGGCCATGGCGGCCGCCAGCAGGAGGCACGCGGCCAGGCCGGCTATCTTGAAGTGGCAAAGCAGAGGCATTGTGGAGGTGGCATTCACCCGAGGCTTGCGCCACGGGCACAAGACTGGCTTTCCCTAAAGTTCATGGCGTCCGGTTTCGCAGATGTCGTAGGCGCAGGGGGAGGGGGAGTCGAAGTTGGAGTGGTTGTCGATGCCTGTGAAGCAGTTGGTGGAGACGGTCGGCCAGACGGCCTCCAGGTTGGATTCGGCGAGCATCCTCCGCATCGCCTCCGGATTGCCCAACAGCGGCAGGAACCAGCGCACGGGGCGCTGCGCGTGCCAGTTGTTCGATTCGTAAATCTGCAGACCGGAGACACCTGCGTCGTATTGGGCGAGGGCGCGGCGCATCGCCGCCGCCGGAGACCATTCGGGCGAGCGGATGCAGTTGGAGTTGACGCCGCCCCAGACCTCGACGCCGTAGCCTTTGCCGAGCTGGGCAAAGCGCGTCACGTCCATCGAGGAGCGGCCTCCGAAGTCCTCCGCGCCCTCCAGCTCGATGCGGTCCACCAGCTTCTCGCGCATCCACGTCTCCACGTCGAAGCCCTGCGCCAGCGAGAAGATCTCGTCGGCGGCGGGCATGCGCACAATCACTTTGATGGGGCGTCCGCCGTCCTTTTCGAAGGCGGCCAGCTCCGCGCGCAGTTCGCGCAGCAGCTGCGTGAAGAAGTTCGCGCGCCATGTGACCCACGCCTTGTAGGCCTCCTCCTGCGCGCCGTCGATGGCCTCCGGATCGACGCCCGTCTCCGCCTTGTAGGCGGCGACCATGGCGGGGTGGTAGGCGAGCATGGGCTGCTGGCGGCAGCCGCCGAGCACGATGCGGTCAACGGGATAGTTGCGGACGACCTCCATGAAGATGTCGATGCGCTCCCTGCGCACTTCGGGGAAGAAGAAGCAGGCGCGCGTGTTGTCGGTCGCGGTGGGATTGTGCTTTCGGTGTTCGTGCCACTCCAGATGCTCCTTGAACCACGCCGAATCGGAGAGCGGCTCGCCGTAGTGGCGGTTCATCGTCAGCCACGGCGCGATGACGACATCCCGTTTCGGCGCGACCTCCGTCATCTCCGCCAATGGGTCAAACTTCTGCATAACTGTCTGCCAATAGCGTAGATGGACAGGCTTTTCAGGCGGCTCGATGGCGGGGAAGCGGTTTTCGCCGGGCAGGTTCGTGTGGTAGAGCAGGGTGCTGCGGCCGATGGCCCACTGGATTTCGCGCATGCCGATGTCGCGGTGGCTGGCGGCCAGATTGTCCCACGCATCCTTCGCGATGCGCGGCGCATGGACGAAGGCGTCCATGAAGTCGCAGACGCCGCCCAGCGGGCAGGGCGGATCCTCCACCTGCCGGCGGAAGGCTGCCACGGAATCGGCGGTCACGGGCGTGAAGCGCAGCGAGGCGAGGCCGCGCGGCGCGCCGAACTGCGTGAAGGCCACATGGTTGTCGTCGCCGTCGATGAGGCCGAGGAACTGCTCGCGGCCGAAGGGGAAGTTGTCATCGCTGTCTAGGACGGGCCGCATGTCGCCTCGCGTACCTAATTGTACATACATGACAATGCCCGGCGGCGGCAACGCCTTGACCCAGACGGCGTAGGCGCCGCCCTTCAGCGGCGGATGGATGGCCACGGGGGCGGCCTCCGCGTCCCCCTTCGACTTCAGCTCCTTGCCGATTTCCCACAGGTCGGGGGTGCCGACCGTGCCGTCGTATTCTGCCACCGCCTTCGCAAAGTCGTCGATGACGAGTTCGTCGCGGGAGGCGTCGCGCGTCAGCCGCCACGGCGCGTAGGGGGAAACCGCGAAGGAGCCTTCGGGAGCCGCCTCGGCGCGGTGGTAGCGCAGCGCCGGCCCCTCGTCGCAGCCGCAGGCGGAGGAAATCTTCAGTGAAATTTCATAATCTCCTGGTGTCCAAGTAGTTACATCAATAGGAATCTTCCGGCGGCTTTCGTTGACGGTCACCGTGATCGGCTCGATCATCTGCGCGCCGTCGGAAAGCCGCCGCACTTCGATGCGCCCCTGAACTTCCGGCAGGGCGAAATAGGGGTCGCTGCGGAGAAGGAGAGTCACATCGTCCTGATTCTCCAACACGCTGGTCGCCAAGGAGAACTGGAATGGCGGGTTCATCTGCTTCCCGCGGTCCCTGCGGAAGTCCATCCGCCACGGCGCGCCGCCGACGGCATAGCGCAGCACGCCGTCCTCGCCGCGCTCCGCCAGCGGAATCCTGTCCTCCGGGAGGCGGACGACGTCCGTGCCGCGCGCCAGCCGCAGCTCGCCTCCCTGCGCCCGCAGTTCCAGTTGGTGGGGCACGCTGAAATCCATGACGAGCGGCAGGGGGATGTCCACGGGATGGAGGTCGTTCGCCTGCGGCAGACGGCCGCCCAGGGGCTCGCCGTCCAGATAGAGGATGAAATCGCCGATGATGCGGCGGAGGCGGATGACGTATGGAAACAGTATTCCGAACCGGATGTAGTCATCGTCAAAGGCCTCGTCGGCGAGGGGCGGCAGGGTGGCCGTCCAGCGGCCGCTTTCCTGCCTGGCCCATTCCACTGAGGCCAAATGCCATCCCCACACGACGGCGACGGCGCCGTTGGCGTCGTGCTGATACATATCCGTTGGCCGGCGCATGTTAATGCCATCTATCCAGAGCGCCTCTGTTTTCTCCTGCCGTGCAGGGCCTTGGTAGAAAGAGACGATTTGATGGCGCGCGACTGGCCGCCCGTCCCACGAGGTGAGCGTCAGCGTGAAGCGCGTGCCCTGCCGCAGGACGTCGCCCCCTTGGAAGATGTAGCGCGGCGGGGTGGCGAAGCGCCCCAGCGGGAAGGCGCAGTTGCCCTCCGCGTCCACGGCCGCCCGCTGCGCATGGCGTTTGCCGTCTGGATAGAAGGTCTCCAGGACGGCCTCGCCGCCTGCGAACTCTATCGCCTTGACTTCCAGTGTGTTCTCGCGGCCAGGCTGGATTTGGAAGTAGGGCGCGTCCGCCTCGCGCGTCCTGCCGTTGACACGAAGTTCCAGGGCTCCTGAAGTGGCGGCCGTGAGCAGCATGAGCAGAAGACAGAGCAGTTTGGGGAACTTCATGGGATTGACCTCTCTTGCGGGCGTCGCGGAGTTGGAACGTCTTGCGGGCGTCGCGGGGTTGGAACGTCTTGCGGGCGTCGGGGGTTGGACGCTTTGGCGGGGCTGGGCGCTCTTGCGGGCGGCGCGGGGTTGGACGCTTTGGCGGGGCTGGACGCTCTTGCGGGCGTCGCGGGGCTTGTTTTTTTAGCGGGCGGCTTCTATCTGTTCAAGGGAGTGTGCTGTCGCCGAATGCAGAAAATCGCGGAAAAGCATAAGCATCTCCGGGATTGTTTGGGATTTTTTGAAGGAAGGCTGTTTGGCGTGCTATCTTAAGGGGCGGTTGGGCGGGGG
>CACZQQ010000090.1 GCA_902783355.1 uncultured bacterium | reverse complement strand
TTCCTCAAGCGGATCATGGAAGACGGCTACAGCTTCTATCTGCCCAAGGCCATCAAGCCGGACATGCTCCTCATACGCGTGCAGAGCATCGTCGATTCCCGGCGGGTCGAAGAATTCGTCCGGGAAAAGGACGAGGAGATCCTGGTCGCGCTGAATCTGGGCGCCCGGCTGCAGCGCAATCTGCTGCCGCCGCGCGTCCGGGTAACGGATACGGACCTCTACAGCTACTGGTGGAAGCCCAAGGACATCGTTTCCGGCGACCTGCTGGAAATCATGCCGCTGCCGAACGGCGGCAATCTGTATGTGCTGGGAGACATCCAGGGGCACGGCACCAGCGCGTCGCTGTCCATGATGGCGGTGCAGAGCTTCCTCAAGCAGCTGGCGCTCGGCGGGGACATCGCGCAGGCTTCGCCCGCCCATGTCGCCAATCTCATACAGCAGTTCTTCTCCAGCACCCTCGGGGCGTCGTCGTACATGACCGCGCTCATCTGCATGCACCGCCCGAAGGAGGGCTTCGTGGACTGGATCACCTGCGGCGCGCCGCCCCTCAACGTCGTCGACCCCTACAATCCGGAGCCGCTGGAGATCAACCCCGAAAAGCGCGGCGGGCTTCCCATCGGGCTGGTGGACGGAACCGTCTATACGGAGGAGGACGTGGTCAGGACCCCCCTCCCGGAGGGCGCGCTGTGCGTGGCCTTCACGGACGGCGTCTTCGACATATACAAGGACCAGGCCGGCTACGAGCAGCTGCCCGAGACGCTGCTCATGAAGCTGCAGCGCGAACTGATCACGGAGGCGCGCCTCAACGGCTCCACCATCGCGGCCCCCTACAAGTTCCTGCTGGCCTGCGAGGCCTACGGCTATGACGTCCTCGCGGACGACGTGACCGAGCTCATCTTCGGGGCCCCCCTCGAAAAGAAGGGCGTCCTGCAGAAGACGGTCGCCATCAATGCGGAGGCCATCGACAGGATGACGCAGGAGATCGAGCAGTGGTGCGTCGGGCAGGGCTGGGACGGCGAGGTCACCGCGAAGGTGCAGATGGTCTTCGAGGAGAAGCTGATGAACCTGCACGACCATGGCATCGACATCCGCGACAGGTCATGGGAGCGGGCCGGCGTCAGGCTGCGCCAGGCGGACGGCCGTGTGGAGCTGACCGTCTGGGACTTTGGCACGCAGGAGCCGAGCATGTCGGTGGCGGCCGGCAACCTGGATGTGGCGCTGGAGCTGAAGAACCGCGCGCTCAGCGGCCACGGCCGCGGCCGCCTCATGGTGCGCAAGATATGCTGCGGCGTCCAGCACAAGCGCTTTGGCGTCCTCAATGAAACCGTCTTTTTCATTCCCGTCGACGGGCCGCATGGCGAATCGGCTCCGGCGGACGGGGCTGCCAGCAGGGGAGAAGTCAAATGAAGCAGTGCTGCAACGACTTTCTGATGGAGCAGTTCGGCGACCAGGATGTGGTCAACGAAATCTACGAGGAGTACGTCAAGTCTATTGACGAGAAGATCGCCGAGGGCGAGACGGCCCTGCAGGCGGGGGAATGGACGGCGCTGGACCACGTGGCGCACGCCATCAAGGGGAACGCGCTGACCACCGGCGACAACGACATGGCCGACGTGGCCATCGCGCTCCGCAGCGCCGCCAAGCTGACGGACAAGGCGCAGGCGCGCGAGCTGCTGGACCGGATCAAGGAGCTGGCAAAGGAGATATGAGGGGCGGCGGGCTTCAACCCGCGGGCGTGTCGCCGCCATTGGCGCCGCCGTCGGCCGTGGCGTTGTCGGCGGCGACCTCGTGGGGCGCGTATTGGGCCAGCAGGTTCCTGAGCTTCTCAAGCGTTATCGGCTTGACGAGCATGTTGTCGAACCCCATGTCCTTGTATTTGTCCTGAATCTCCACGTCCGCCGTGATGGCGTAGACGGGCAGCCTGGCCAGTTCGGGCCGCTTCCGGATCTCGCGCACGAGCCCTTCGCCGTCCATGACGGGCATGAACATGTCCGTCAGGACGATGGCCACGTCTCCCGACGCGGCCAGCGCGTCCAGGGCCTCCTGGCCGTTGGCGGCGGTCGCGACCTTGTGGATGCCGAGGCGCGCAAGCATGGAGCACAGGATGTTCCGGTTGAGCTTCTGGTCGTCCACCACGAGGATGTTCATCTGGGTGAGGGCCTCGTCGAGCACGGTCTCCGTCTGCGGGCGGCTGTGCGCATGGACATACGCCTCGGACTCCTGCTCCGAGCAGGCCTCCACGTTCTTCACGCGGAGGCTGAAGGTGGAGCCCTTGCCCACCGTGGAGGTTATTTCGAGCGCGCCGTTCATCTGCATGGCCAGCTGCTTGCAGATGGCGAGCCCGAGCCCCGTGCCCGTGGTGCTGTCGTGCTCCTGCAGCTGGACATAGGGCGACATCAGCTTCTTGATGTTCTCCTCGGAAATGCCGCAGCCGGTGTCCGTGACGGAGAGGAGGAAGGTGCCCTCCTGGTAGGATGCGCGGACGGTCACATAGCCGCGCGTGGTGAATTTCACGGCGTTGCCGATGAGGTTGAAGAGGATCTGGCGGATCCGCTGCGGATCCAGCCTGAGGTACGGCATCCTCTGGATTTCCGTGTGGAGGCAGATGGAGACGCGCGTGGTAGCCGCCTCGAAGGCCGCGGTGACCTTGCGGACAAGCGCCGTGATGTCCGTCGGCACGGGGCGGATCTCCATCTTGCCCGCTTCGAGCTTGGAGAGGTCGAGGACGTCGTTGATGAGCTCCAGCAGGGTGTGGCCGCTGGTGATGATGGCGTCGAGGGCCTTTTCCCTCTCCTTCGGGTCGTTGATGCCAAGCTGGAGCATTTCGGAGAAGCCGATGATGGCGTTCAGCGGCGTGCGGATGTCGTGGCTGACGCTCGAGAAGAAGTAGCTCTTCGCCTTCTCGGCCTTGATCGACTTGTCGCGCTCCTCCCTCAGCTGTGCGTTCATCGTGGCAATCTCCTTCGCCTGCGCCTCCAGCATGCGCTCGTGCAGCGAGTGGCGGTAGATGATGAAGCTGAAGACGGTCATGAGGAGGGTGCACAGACTCGCGCCCCAGACGTAGAGCAGCCTGAAGAGCGACCTCCGCAGCGCAAGATGCCTCAGCGTCGCCGAATTGCTGGCCATCTCGATGCCGCGCGCGAGATGGCCGTAGATTTCGGTCTTGGTTTCGATGTACGAATCGTTCCAGAGGAGGTCCTGCGCCATCACGTGGTGCTGCTGCAGGGACGAGAGGCGCTCGTCCGGCGTCAGCGGATAGTCGTTGACCTCCGGGTGGCTGGTTTCGCTGCCGGCGCTGTCCGCGATGAGGTGCATGGCGTGGTATTCGGTGTTCATCAGCCTCTTGGAGGCCCTCATCGCGTCGAGCAGGGCGACCTTCAGCGACAGATCGACGTCAAGGCTGCTGCACATCTCCAGGGCCTGGTCGCGGTTGCGGTCGACCTCCGCCTCCTTGAAATACGCCTCCATGTACTCCGGCTTCATGGTCTGCACATAGAAACGGACCGAATCCGTCAGCGTGTCGGTGCCCTGCCGGAAGCGGTCGTTGGCGACCTGGTAGCGGAGATGCATGTTGAAGTTCAGGCTCTGCCTGATGAGCACCGAGTTGATCTTGACGGCGCTGTAGCATAGCGTCAAGACGGAGATGCCCGTCAGGACATAGAAGCCAAGGTAGTTGAGCTTCTTGGATTGGATGGCGTCGGTTGGCATGGCAGGTGGGCGGATGGGTGGATGGGGTGCCGCGGCCTTGGCGGCGCGGGCGGCACCCTATGCAAAGAACTTGCCCAGGTGGATTTCGGCGATGCCGGGGGCGGCCTGTTCGGAAAGCGCCTCCTCCACCACGAAGCCGTGGTGCATCATGAAGGGCAGCCCGTCCGCCTTGTCCAGCGGAATCAGGCAGTCCGCCTTGCGGACGGGATTCGGGCCGTTCTTCCAGTCGGCCTCGCCGCCCTGGTAGAGCGCAGTGCCGATGCCCTGTCCGCGGCGCGCCTTCTCCACATAAAGGAACTGCGTGCGCGCCAGATTGTAGATCTCGGTGTAGATGGTCAGCATGGCGCCGACGGGACGCCTGTCCGCCCTGTCGACGGCGACAATGGCACGCGGGGTCGTAAGGGATGTCCCGGACTTCAGGAAGCTGCGCAGGCGGTCTGCCGACCAGTTCCTGACTTCATCGGAGGCTTCCAGCAGGGCGGCCACGCCGTCCACATCCGCCTCCGTCATCGCGCGCACGTCGACTGCGGGGGCCGCCATCTGCTTGCGGTGCGGATAGATGACGAGGCTCAG
>CACZQQ010000089.1 GCA_902783355.1 uncultured bacterium | reverse complement strand
TCGCCCTTCAGCGGCTTGAGCGCCAGCAGGTCGGGCTCCAGGCTGTAGACGCGGAAGCGGACGGTCACGGTGCGCTCAGGCTCCCAATGCGTCTTCGCCTTCACGTAACTGACCTCGATGTCGTGCTGCTGCTCGCCCGCGAAGTCGGCGGTGACCTTCAACGTGCCATCCTCCTCCACCTTGAACTCGATGCCCTCGATGGTGCCCCACCAGTAGGTGCCGTCCATCCGAAGGCCGTCGAAGGGGTAGACCTTGACCTTGACCTCGCCCGTGAAGGCGGCGTGCTCGTAGAGGGGGCGGATGCTGATGGTGCGGCGGCTGTTGGCGGGGATCGTCAGCGGCGACACGTCGTAGTATTTCAGGTGGGCGGGTTCGATGTCGAAGCTGAAGGCGAGACGAGCCATGATGAGAAGGACTCCTGTCAGAACAAAGATTGCTTTTTTCATTGTCGATTTACTTGAGATGCAAGGTTACAGTCAGTCAAAAGTGGCGAGCTTGACGCCTTCCAGAATGTAGGCGCCGCCGACGCCGGGGGAGAGGTCGCCCCAGCAGAGGCCGCCTGCGTTGGCTTCGTCGCGCTCCTCGATTTCGCCGTAGCCGGCCACCATCCCGTTGACGTAGAGGACGCCGGTACGCGTCTGCATGTCGGCCACCGCGAGGCAGCGGCGTGGCCGGTCGGTGAAGAAGGGAAGCGGCCCCCACGGCGCGGCGATGTTCTCCTGATTGAACTCGAAGACGAAATTGAGGAACTTGCCGGGGCCGCTCGTGGGGCGCAAGACCATCTGGAAGACGTTCTGCAGCGGGCTGGCCTTGGAGGCGCGCACAGGCAGGACCGTCCATTCCGCCGCGAAGAAGCGCCTGCCGCTGTCGGCGATGGCGCCGTCCTTCAGGAAGATGCCGCCGTTCACGTTGCCCTCGATTTCATTGTCGATGAGCACGCCGCGGCGGCCGTCGGGAGCCGCGACGGGCTTGCCGTAGGTGGTCGTGGTGTTGGGCATGTCGGGCAGCGCGCCGTCGGCGTAGTCGGCCTCGTACTGCCATGCGGGAATTCGCGCAACAGCGTCCTTGAGCTCCTGCGGGATGGCGGGCGGGAACTTCACGTTGAGCACCGCGTCGCAGACGACCATGTCGCTGAAGAGGTCGCCGTTCTTCCAGCAGCTGGAGCCGGTGCCCGGCCCGTTCAGCGACCCCATGAGCATGCTCTCCCAGTTGGAGTCGGGCGGAATGATGAAATTGTGCCCCGAGAGGCACAGGCGGGGGTCGCCGACCGCCTTCGTCAGCGGCACGCGCGTGAGCAGCGCCTTCCCGTCCGCCCACAGCGTCACCTTGCCGCCGCGCATGTCGATGCCGTAGCGGTGGAAGCCGTCGGCGGTGGCGAAGGGGACGCCCACGTCGGCGTACTTGAGACGGATCTCATTTGGGCGGAAGTCAATGACCTCGATGTTGCGTCCGTCGGCCAGGCGCACGGCGGCGGTCTCGGGGGCGTTGTCGGGGAAGGTCTTGAGATCGAACTCGAGGCGGAAGGGCGCGCCGCCGAGGCCGGAGAAGAGCCGCAGCATGTTGACGAGGCCGTTGGGCGCGGTCAGGTTGTCGTTCATGCGGTAGGCGCCGTCCTCGATCAGCTTGGTGCCGGTGCCGGAGAGGTAGATGGACCACCACGGACGGCCCAGATGGCCCAGATGGACGTCGCCGTCGTAGAGGTGCTCGCGGGCGCCCATGGTGCCCATGGAGGCGGTGGCGTCGAGCGTCAGCGTGTTCGCGCCGGTCTTCAGCAGGGAGAGCGGCACCGCGTAGGGGACGACGGTGCCGTTGGGCGCGCCTGCCTGCAGCTCCTGCCCGTTGAGGAGGACCCGCAAGTCGCCCGCATGGCCGCGCACGTCTAGATAGAGGGTCGCCGTGGGCTTCTCCTCCGGCGGCAGGTTGGCGACGGAGGGGTCGCTGAAATCGTCGCCGACCTCGAGGACGTAGTCCTTGCGGATGGAGCCGTAGAACTTGCGGTAGGGGGAGAGTTCGGGCAGGCGGTTGAACTGCTTGTAGCCGTCCGGCATCATCCCCCAGTTGTTCTCGTGCTGATGGCTGACGAAGTAGCTCTTCTCCTTGAAACGCAAAGATTTCCCGTCAATGACGCTGGTGCGGATGGCCTCGGGGAAGTAGAAGCAGTTGAAGAGGTAGACGCCCGTGGCGCCCGCGGCGTAGGCGACCGCCTGCAGCCCGTGGTAGGCGGGGACGGTGTTGCGGTTGAAGACGCCGCCGAAGTGGTACGCGTCGTTGACGACGCCATAGTATTTCAGGCCGTATTGGCGGCATTTGGCCGCCAGCTCGGCGGCCGGCAGGTAGTAGCCGCGGTCGCCGCCGCCGGCGTAGAGGTCGAAGAGGCCCTCCTCCATCCACTTCTCCACGTCCAGCCCGATGAAGCGGCACAGGTCGGTGGCCTCGGGCAGGCGGCAGAGGATGACGACGGGGCGCCCCTTGGCGCGGCCGATGCGCTCCGCCTCCGCGCGAATGGTCCGCATCATGTCGGTGAAGGCGTCGCGCTCCTCCTGCGAGACGGAACGCTCCCACGCGAGGGACTTGAAGAACTCGAGGTTGCGGTAGAAGTCCAGCTCTAGGCCGTCCACGTCGTAGCGCTCCATCATCTCGCGCAGGATGGCGACCATGCGGGCGCGCACCTCGGGGCGCGCGTAGTCGTAGGCGGTCCACTCGCCGTGCAGCGGCCGATTCTCCGCCGTGCCGAAGAGATATTCGGGATGTTCCTTCTTCCAGTCGCACATCCACTCCGGCCCCATGTAGTTGTCGTGGACGTCGTTCATGCGCATGCAGGCGAAGAACTCCAGCCCGTTCTCGCGGGCGAAGTCCTGCGCCAGCATCATGCAATCGCGGCCGTAGCGCTTGAGCAGCTCGCCCGTGATGTCGGCGTAGGCGTCGGAGACGGTGCCGCCCTTGAAGCGGTCGGTGACCTCGCTGGGGTAGCTGACCGCGAAGCCGACGGCGAAGGGGCAGTAGGAGACGGTGGTGACCGCCGTCCCTTTCACATGATCCAGCATGAACTTGTAGTAGTTCTCCTTCGTC
>CACZQQ010000088.1 GCA_902783355.1 uncultured bacterium | reverse complement strand
GCCTGCGGAAGGCCAATCCAAATCCCCCGGCGCCCGCAAGGGCGCGACAAAATGGTTGTTTTACCTACCCTCGTGGGGAACATAGCCACATAGAAAAGGCAATCCGTGTTTCCGTGGTTCAAAAAACAACTAAGACTTCTTCCTGCCTTTTCATTTGCCGTCCGCCCTCGCCTCGCACGCGAAAGGGGAGGGGGGTAGGGCGGGGGGTACCCACCCCCCGCCCTACCGCCCATTAACATAGCACGCCAAACTCCCGTTTTCAACATAATCCCAAACAATCCCATAAATGCCTATGCTTTTCCACCATTTTTCCTGCCCACGACAACAGTAACTCCAATTGCCCCAATGAAAAAACTCGTTTCACGTGTCCTTCTTGCATTCATTTGCGCCTCCCTGTCCATCCTCTTCGACAGTTGCGCCCTCGCCGCGTCATCTTCATCCCAGCCTACCCCAATTCCCGCCATGAAACAATCTCCTCTGGAACGCAGCCTCGCCTTCGGCGACAGCCTCTCCCGCGCCCTCCCCTTCTCCTTCCGCTATGACGGCACGCCTGTCCGCGGGCTGCCATCCGACTGGAAGCCCGTGACGCGTCGCGCGACCGCCAGCGCCTCCGCCTACGTGACGACCGTCACAGGCCGCTCCCCTGACGGCCTCCTGACGGTCACCTGCGAGATCACCGCCTACCGCGACGCCCCCGTGGTGGAGTGGCTCGCCTTCGTGGAGAACACGGGGGCACAGAACAGCGGCGTCGTCACCGAACTGCGCGCGGCGGACATGGTGCTGCCTGGGCTGCGCGAGGGCACACCCCTCCTCTGGCACTGCCTCGGAGACGCCACCAAGGACGCTGAAAAGGACAACTTCCGCGCCGTCCGCGACGCCTTCGGGCCGGGCAGCGCCTTCAGCGCCGCGCCAGCGGGGGGGCGTGCCTGCGACAAGGCCTTCCCCTACTTCAGGCTGCTGGATGACCAGGGCGGCCTCTTCCTGGCCATCGGCTGGCCGGGGCAGTGGGCCGCCTCCTTCGAGAACCACAACGGCGACGTGCATTTCCGCGCGGGTCAGCAGACCACCGACTTCTATCTGAAGCCCGGAGAGCGCATCCGTCTCCCGCGCATGACCTTCCTTCTCTTCGACGGCACGGAGGCCGACGGCGTGAATGTCTGGCGCGACTTCTGGCGCGCGCATATCCTGCCGCGTGACAGGCAGGGCAAGGCGCTCGGCCCGCGCTGGTGCGGCTACGCCCGCAAGGCGGAGGACATCGAGCACTGCAGCGAGACGACGCAGAGCCAGCTGGCCTACATCCGCAACATGCGCGAACTGGGCTTCCCGCTGGATGCGTGGTGGATCGACGCCGGATGGTATCCCTGCGTGGAGAAGAGCCGTCCCGACAAGCGCAACAACTGGGTTTTCGTCGGCCAGTGGAAGACGGATCCCGCCCGCTTCCCAGAGGGGCTCAAGCCCATCGGCGACGAGCTGGCGAAGGGCGGCGCCGAGTTCCTGCTGTGGTTCGAGCCGGAGCGCATCCTCAGCGACGAGACCATCTTCGACGCGCATCCCGAATGGATCCAGAGCCAGCCCGATGTCCGCGAGCGCATGCTCGACCTCTCGAATCCCGCCTGCGTCCAGTTCCTCTCCGAATACATCAGCAACTTCATCAAGGAGAACGGGATCGACATCTACCGGCAAGACTTCAACTTCCCGCCGCTCAACCACTGGGAATACATGGACGCACAACAGGGCGAACACCGCCGCGGCATCTCGGAAAACCTTTACCTGCAAGGCTATCTGGCCTACTGGGACTACCTGCTGACCACCAACCCGGGCCTCTGGATCGACTCCTGCGCCTCCGGCGGCCGCCGCAATGACATGGAGACCCTCCGCCGCGCCGTCCCCCTCCACTACAGCGACTTCGGCTACCGCAACTACGTGGCCAAGCAGCGCTACCACAACCTCCACTACGAGTGGTTCATGTACTTCAAGGACGCGGGCACATTCACGCATCCCGCCGGCGACAAGTCGATGGACCTCTACGAGGCGCTCTGCTCGCTGTCGCCCTTCAGCAACCAGTGCGTCCATTTCCCCGAGGGCTACGACACGGCCAACGACTGGCTGCTCCTGAAGGCGTGGCAGGCGGCCAAGCCCTATCTGGTGGACGGCGACTACTGGCTGCTCTCCGGAGAGGAGTTCACCGACGACGGATGGGATGTCTTCCAATTCGCCGCGAAGGACGGCTCCGGCGGCTGCCTCCATCTCATCCGGCACCCCAACTGTCTGCAGGAGAGCTGGTCTGTCGTTCCGAAGGGCATCGACACGGAAGCCACCTACGTCGTCCACGACGCGCTTTCCGGCGCGGAGGCGGAGATTTCCGGCGCGGAACTGGCGTCGGCCGGCTATCCGTGCAGCCTGCCCGCCCGCGCGGGCACCGTCCTTACCTACGTGAAACAGTAACCACAACAATGGGAGAAAAGACCATGATGGAAGTGCGCGAGTTCAGGGCGGAGGATGCGGCGGATGTCTCCCGCATCCTCTTCGAGAGTTTCAAGACCTTCCTGGGCGACAGGATGGCCAACGAGAAGCCGCGTCCGCCGGAGGAGCTTGCCAAAAGCGCCGGCGGCACCCACAGCGCCTTGGGGCATGGCCAGTCCTTCGTCGCCGTGCTGGACGGCAAGGTCGTCGGCTACATCGCCGTCTCTGTGGACTTGGTGCGGCACATCGGGACGCTTGGCGTCATCGGCGTGGATCCCGCCACCATGGCGCATGGCGCGGGAACCGCCCTCTTCCAGGCCGCCTACAAGTTCTGGATGTCTTACGACGTGAACAAGATCTACACATGCACCTCCTCCATCAACACGCGCGCCCAGCGCTACTACGCCCGCATGGGCTTCGTCGAGGAGGGCCGCCGCCGCCGCCATTTCTTCAGTGACGTGGACGAACTGAGCCTCGTCATCTATCCGCACCGCAAGCAGATGGCGGCCCCCGCAGTCGACGTGCGCGCGATGACGGAGGCGGATGTGGACGGC
>CACZQQ010000087.1 GCA_902783355.1 uncultured bacterium | reverse complement strand
GACTTTCATGAGGCAGAAAGACAGGCAGGCGCTGTCAGTTGAAGAAATTCCAGAGGGCGCGCAAGTCGGCCGGACACTGCGCAGGCGGCTGGTCGGCCGACAGCAGGCCGTAGAGGCGCGCCAGCACGGTGACCACGGGCGCGTCTAAGAGTTCGCGCAGGGGGCGGAGATGGCGCGTGCGCCTGAACCAGCGCAGGAGGTGTCGAAGGGAGCGTTCCTGCCGCGCGATTGCGTGGAGGCCGTGGCGCACGGCTTCGGGTGAAGCGTCGGGGGCGACGGCAGCGACGTGACGGACGGTCGCCAGCCAGAGGTCGCGGCAGGTCTGCCACGTCGCCCAGGGGGCCTGTGGCAGGACGGGGTTCGGTGCCAGCTTGAAGCGATAGGCTTCCTCGTAGAGGCTGGCCGCCTCGGCGGGCAGGGGCAGGCCTGCGGCGAGCGTACGGAAGGCCTCGATGCGTTCGGCACCACGCCAGCAGTAGCGCCCCGCCGCTATCAAAAGGGCGTCGCCACAGCCAAGAACCGCCTTGTTCATGTTGCGCACGATGAAATCGGCCGCCTCCGATTCATGGGGAGGGCCGCCGTGCAGTCGCTCTGCGGCGAGGACAAGCCCCATGCCGCGGTTCAGAAGTAGCCGCAGGGCCTCCGTGACGGGAAGCGCGTCGGGCGGCAGGTCGGGAATGAAGTCCTCCAGGCGGAGGTCTCCCCAGACGGGGCACCATCCATGGAGCAGCTCCTGATACATGAGGCGCCGTGCGAGGCCGCCGAGGCTCTCGATGTTCTTGGCATTGGCAAAGTCAACGGAGACATGCAGCCTTGCGCTCCATTTCGAGGCAAGCGTTTCCATGGCGCGATCAATGCGGCCGCGTTCCTCGGCATTGGCGTGCCGTGTGAAGACGAAGAAGTCCAGATCGTTGTAGAGGCGGTCGCCTTCAGGCGACTGGAGGAGGCCGCCCTCGCCTCGTCCGTAGCCGCCGCCCAGGAGGACGCCCGCCAGCCCTGCGAGCCCGAGGCCACCGATGTCGCGCGCGATCTCCGCCAGGCTCTCATCCAGCAGCTGTGTGATGGCTTCGCTGTGGAGGCCGGTGTAGCGGCGGGCGGTCATGGCGCCGGTTCCTCCTCTGGCTCCGTCAGGATGAACATGCGTTTGAAGAGGCTGGTCAGGACGACGGCTACCATCAGGCGCACGGTGCGGTGCTGGTAGAAGTAGAGGTCGCCGAACTCCTTGCGCTGCTCGCTTCTGTGGAGCAGCATCATGTCCGAGAAGCGGAAGGCATAGTGGATGTTGTCCTTGCCGTAGCGCACAAGATGTGCATGGCCGACAAGCACGAGGAGGCAGTCCGGATAGACGCGGAGGAAGTACTTGAAGAAGGGAAGGCGTTCCAGCCAGTGGGAGAAGGGGTATGCCAGCAGGAAGAGCGGCGCGCAAATCACTAACAGCAGTAGCGCGATGACGAACTCCGCAACCCAGAGGTGGTCCGGCTTCTTCTTGAGGAGGCTGTGCGCCAGAAAGCCCAGGTCCAGGTCGATGAAGGTCTCGCTCGGCACGTCGATGACGCGGTTGCGGCAGACGATCTTGTCCTGGAAGAGCAGGTTCGACCCAAGGTAGGTGTTGTCCATGACAAGGGTGTGCCTCAAGGTGGTGTAGCTGTCCACCAAGACGTTTCGGCCGACGATGACGCCGTCGCTGAAGGCAAGGCTGCGCCCCAGATGGCAGTCCGCATGGATGACCGCGGGCGGCGAGATGTGGCAGTTGGGGAGGATGACGACGTTCTGGCCGATGTGTATGCCCGGGTCCGCGGCGTAGCCCGGCAGGGTGTAGACGCCTGGCTTCTCCAACAACTGGAAATTCAGGTCGAAAAAGTGCTTGAGGGAATCCAGACGGTGGAGGGGAACGGCGCATTCGTAGAGGGTGCCGCCGCGCAGGAGCCAGACGCCGCCGGGGAGGGGGGCCGTCGACGGATCGGCCGGGCGCAGGTTCGCCAGCAGGTCGCCGGCCTGTGCGATGTCCGGCAGGACAAGTCCCCAGAAAAGTAGAAGTTCTTCGTCTTGAGGAATTTGTGTATGCTGAGTGAGCAGCTGGCCAGGTGTCTGGCAGGGGATGGTCGGCAGATAGGAGATGTCCAGGGACCAGTAGGAGCCGTTCATCTGAGGCGACGTCTTGGCGTCCGTGGGGAAGGAGTCCGCGATGAAGACCTTGGTGACCCCCAGCTGTGAGCACAGGTCCACCACATGGCGGCTCCAGCGTTTGCCGGCGACGGGCAGCTCCTGCGGCGTCTTGTCGGGAAGGAATTTCCTGCACCACTGCTCGGCATCGGTTCCTATGTAGAGGCAGGCATTCATCGGGGGAAATCAGTAGGCACCCTTTCCGCTCAGGATGGCGGGGATTGTCTTCAGGAGGATGAGCAGGTCCTGCTTCAAGCTCCAGGAGCGGATGTACTCTTCGTCCAGGGCGACCTGTTGCTTGAAGGGGATTGCGCTTCGCCCCTCGATCTGCCAGAAGCAGGTGAGCCCGGGCTTGACGTCCAGCCGCTTCCGGTCGCTAATGGTGTAGTGGGCGACCTCCTCCGGCAGGGGCGGGCGGGGGCCGACCAGGCTCATGTCGCCTGTCAGCACGTTGAACAGCTGCGGCAGCTCGTCGATGCTATACTTGCGGAGAAACCGTCCGACGGGGGTCACGCG
>CACZQQ010000086.1 GCA_902783355.1 uncultured bacterium | reverse complement strand
GGAAGATGGCGTCCATCCAGGACAAGAGCAGTACCGACTACGTGAATCTCCAGCACGATCTGGACAAGATCCTGCAGGCGCACCGCGGCCTGGAGCCCGCCGAAGTCCTGAAGAACTGGGACGAGCTGAAGCGCCGCATCGACAACCTGAAGGCGGGCAAGGCCATGGACGGCAGCGCGCTTCCCGAGGGGCAGCCCGCCGTCACCTATTCCTCCTACAAGGCGGTCGAGACGGCGGCCCGCGGCGACAGCGCCGACCTGCGCACCATCCGCCTCTCCGACTTTGTGAAAGTCCCCCGCCAGGCGACCGCCTCCAACAAGAGCGTCATGCGCTATGTGCGGCTGCGCACGGCCGGCAAGCTCCACCTCGGCCTCGACCTGCAGGGCGGCACCGAGTTCGTCGTCGCCTTCGACAAGGAGAAGCTCTCCGACACCCAGACGGTCGAGGGCGTCCGCGACCAGATCCTCGAGATCCTGCGCAACCGCCTGGACAAGTCCGGCGTCACCGAGCCCGAGATCAAGGCGCTCACCGACACGAGCATCTCCATCCGCATGCCCTCCGTGGACGAAGGCGACAAGGTGAGCATCCGCAACACGCTGCGCGAGGCCGCCAAGCTGCAGTTCCTGCTGGTCGCCCCGAACAACGCGGAGCTGGTGGCCGAATACGAGTCCAACCCCAGCTTCCAGAACCCGCCCGGCCTCATCCGCAAGGAGATCAGCGACGAGCGCAACGGCGAGGAGACCACCCAGATCATCTTCCTCGAGCAGAATCCCGTCCCTGTCCGCGGCGAGGACATCAAGGCGGCCTGGGCGACCGTCAACGAGTTCGGCAACTGGTCCATCTCCATGTCCTTCAACGACCGCGGCGCGCAGGCCTTCGGCGAAGTCACGGGCGCCAACGTGGGGCGCCTGCTGGCCATCATGCTTGACGACACCGTCTATTCCGCGCCCCGCATCAACGGCGCCATCACGGGCGGCAACGCGGAGATCACGGGTTCCTTCACGGTCGAGGAGGCGCGCCGCCTGGCCGGCGTCATCTCCTCCGGCAACCTGCCCGTCTCCATCGACATCGAGTCCGAGTTCAGCACCGAGCCTTCGCTGGGCAGCGATTCCATCCGGACAGGCGTCTGGGCCGCCATCATCGGCCTCGCCATCGTCTTCGTCTTCATGATCTGGTACTACCACTTCTGCGGCTTCGTGGCGGACATCGCGCTGATCGTGAACACGGTCCTGATCCTGGGCACCATGGCGCTGACCGGCGCCACCATCACCATGCCTGGCATCGCCGGCATCGTGCTGAGCATCGGCATGGCGGTGGACGCCAACGTGCTCATCTACGAGCGCATCCGCGAGGAGCTCTCCCGCGGCAAGCACGTGGAGACCTCCATCGCCAACGGCTACAAGCGCGCCTTCTCCGCCATCTTCGACTCCAACTTGACCACCCTCATCACCTGCTTCTTCCTCTACAAGTTCGGCTCCGGCTCCATGCAGGGCTTCGCGGTCACGCTGGGCTTCGGCATCGCGGTCTCCATGTTCACCGCCCTCTTCATGACCCACGCCATCTTCGACCTCTTCACCCACAACGGCTGGATCAAGAGCCTCTCCATGCATGAGTTCGGCTTCCTCAAGGGCCTCAACGCCAACTTCTTCAAGGCCCAGAAGGCCCTGCTCACGTGCGCGGCCATCATCCTGGCCATCGGCATCGTCGGCACCCTCGTCCGCCGCAAGACGGTCATGGGCGTGGACTTCGCCGGCGGCACGCAGCTGAGCTACGAATGCGCCGGCGCGGAGCCCGACGTGGCGGCCGTCCGCCAGTACCTGGCCGCCCAGGGCCTCGACGGCGCGCGCGTCGGCTACAAGCGCGGCCAGTCCGGCAACACGGAGCTGGAGATCATCGTCAAGAACCTCACCGAGGACGCCGAGGTCTTCAGCGAGAAGCTAGACCAGAAGTTCCCCGAGTGCAAGTTGACCTGCGGCTCGGTCTACAACGTGGGCCCCTCCATCGGCGCCAAGTTCCGTCACGACGCGATGGTGGCCGGCCTGCTCTCCTGCATCGCCGTCATCATCTACCTCTCCTTCCGCTTCGAGTTCATGTACGGCGTCGGCGCCATCGTGGCCATCGTCCATGACGTCATCGCCGCTGCCGGCATCTTCATCGTCTTCTTCAACGGGCAGCTTTCGCTGACCGCCATCGCCGCCCTCATGACCATCATCGGCTACTCCCTGAACGACACCATCGTCATCTTCGACCGCGTCCGCGAAATGCAGGCCAACCACAAGGAGATGACCTACCGGCAGCTGGTCAACGGCGCCATCAACGGCAGCCTCTCCCGCACGCTCATAACCTCCCTGACGACCCTCTTCGTGGTCATCAGCCTCCTCATCCTCGGCGGCGGCGTCATCTTCGACTTCGCCATCATCATGTTCTTCGGCTGCATCTGCGGCACCTTCTCCTCCAACTTCATCGCCACCAGCTTCGTGGACCGCTTCCACAAGTTCATCCAGCAGGACAAGAACGCGGCCCGCGCGGCCGTCGCGGCCAAGAAGTAGGGGAACCCCGCAAGTGCGCAACAGAGGCCTCCGTCCCCCCGACGGAGGCTTTTTTTGTGCGGCCCTCCGGCGGCGGCGGTCTCCCTAGCGGACGGCAAAATGCCCTTATATTATTGTCCGCAACGTCGGACACCATTCCTCCCAACAGCCTATCACAATGAAAATGAACTTCTTCTTTCTTGCGGTGCTCATCGCGGCCGTGTCTCTTCTGTTCGCCTGCAAACTACGGAAGCATGAGGAGGCGGCCGTGGCGGCGCGCCAATGCATCGTCTGCTTCGGCGACAGCCTGACCTCCTGCGGCGGCGAGGGCGGCCGCTACTCCGACTGGCTACAGAAGGCGCTGCCGGAATGGGAGGTCGTCAACAGCGGCAAGGGCGGCGACACCATCGGCGGCGGCCTCGCCCGCCTCCGGACGGACGTCCTCGACCACAAGCCGCGCTATGCCATCATCGGCCTGGGCGCCAACGACTACTGGCAGCGCAAACGGACGCTGGACGAACTGAAGCGCGACTACGAGGCCATCGTCTCGCAATGCAGCGAAAACGGCATCCGCGTCCTGCTCATCAGCTGTTTTGGCCACGACATGCTGCCGCAGGGCGAGGTGCCCGACTTCACGAAGGCGGGGCTTCCGCTGGAGCACTATGCGGCGGGCCTCGCCCTCATCGAGCGCGACCTGGCGGCACGCTACAAATGCGGCTATGTCCTTGACATGCAATGCAACATCATACCCAAGGGGCGTCCGGACCTGTGGAGCGACAGCAACCACCCCAACGCCGAAGGCAACCGCATCGTCGCCGACACCATCCTGCCCTCCCTCCGCAAGATGATGGCGGAGAAGTAGGACATCCAGAGGCGGGGCCCTGCCACGCGGAATACATTTTAGAATTATATTACAGCACACGTCAAAGCAACCCTTTACGTTCTTCTTTCACGCACGCAGCAGCCACACGGAGACCCCATTATGGCCAGCAGGATTCGTTTCGGCTTTCTCGGCTTCGGGCGGATTGCCCAGGCCGACCACATCCCGGCCCTTCTGAAACTCAAGGACCAGGCGGAAATCTGCGCCGTCTATGATCCCGCGCCCGGCAAGGCGGCCGCGCGCTCCAAGGAGTTCAAGATCTCGCCGAAAATCTGCGCCTCGGAGGCGGATTTGCTGAAATCCGACATCGACGCCGTCATCATCGCCACGCCGAATGTCTGCCACTATCCGCAGACCATCGCCGCCCTCAAGGCCGGCAAGCACGTCCTCGTGGAGAAGCCCATGAGCTTCACCACCGCGCAGGCCGACGAGATGATCGACCTCTCCCTGAAGAAGGGCAAGGTCCTCCAGATCAACCAGAGCCGCCGCTACAATCCGCTGATGAACGAAGTCAAGCGCCTCATCGACGACGGCCTCATCGGCGAGCCGCTGCATTTCCGCAGCCAGCGCACCATGACCGCCAGCCCCGAAGTCGCCTGGTCGCCGGGCGCGACATGGTTCGTCGACCCCAAGTTTGAAGGCAGTCTCATCGGCGACATCGCCGTGCACATGTCCGACGCGATGGACTGGTTCTTCGGGCCGGTGGAGACGCTCTCCGCCGTCACGCGCAAGCGCCGCCGCAAGGTCGAGGACGAGGTCTTCGCCATGTTCAACTACGCCAACGGCGCCGTCGGCACGATGGAATTGAGCTGGAACTTCCCCACCGCCTTCCGTTCGGACGAGATCTACGGCACCAAGGGGGCGCTGCGCCTCTGCTGCGACGACCTCGCCTTCGAGTTCATTCCCGCGGGCTCGACCAGAGCGTCGAAGGTTGTCGTCGCGCCGTCGCCCAACCCCTTCCCGAACTCGCAGGAGTGCTTCATCAAGGCCATCCGCGCCAAGTCGAAGACGGCGTGGGCCTTCGGGCGCAATGCGATTGCGCTGGTCGAGGCCATCCGCATCGCCGGCGAAAAAAAGCGCATCGTCGCTCCGAATTATCGTAACTAGTTGCAAATAAGGAAGTTAGATAAATGAAGATTGGCCTGAGCACTTACAGTCTGAACGGCGCATTCAAGGACGGGCGGCTGGACATGCCTGGAATCGTCCGCACGATCGCCGAATGGGGCGGCGAGCATGTCGAAGTCGTCCCGCTGGCGGATTTCATCGCGAATCCGGCGTTGCCGAAGCAGGTGAAGGCCGAGGCGGACAAATGCGGGATTCCGCTGTCCAGCTACACCTTCGAGGCCAATTTCCTGCGGTCGCGGAAGGACGGGCACGAACTCGACGACGCCGAACGGAAGGAAGAGGTCGCCTATGTGAAGCGGCAGATCGACATCGCCGCCGCCATGGGCGTCCCCTTCGTCCGGCACGACGTCGGCCACCGGCCCGTGGAAGACACGTCGACGGCGCGGTTCGACCGCGACCTGCCGCTTGTCGTGGAGGCATGCCGCGAGGCGGCGGACTACGCCGCCCAGTATGGCATCTGCACGAATCTGGAGAACCACGGCCGCCACTTCCAGGGCAGCGAGCGCGTCCATCGCCTCGTTGACGCGGTGGCGCGCCCCAATTTCCGCTGCTTCATCGACGTCGGCAACTTCATCGGCGTGGACGAGGACCCCTATTCGGCGGTCAAGAACAACCTCGACATCGTCTCCATGTTCCACTTCAAGGACAACTACCGCCGCACATGGGTGCCCGACCCGAAGAACTGGATTGTCAGCAAGCACGGCAACTTCTACAAGGGCGCCATCACGGGCTATGGCGACCTCGAACTGAAGCGCATCGCCGACCTCATCAAGGGCAGCGGCTTCGACGGCTTCGTCTCCATCGAGTTCGAATGCCATGAAGTGGACTGCCTCTTCGGCGCAAAGCGCAGTCTGGAATGCGTCAGGGCGCTCTTCGCGTAGGCGCCTAATCCCCCCAGCCACTCCCACCAAAGGACAACCACATGGAAGGCCTCATCGCTCTTTTCTTCCTTATAATAATTGTCTATTTTGGGTTCAAGATTGCCAATGCCGTCAAAGGCACCTCGAATCAAGATGAGATTTTGAATGAGCTGCGCGCTATCCACAAGGCGATGGAGGGTATCAACCGGCGGCTGGACAGGAAGCAGAAACACGCGGCGCGGACCGTGGAACCGGAGCCTGAACAAGAAGCACAGCCTGTTGCGGCGGTAGAGGTCGCAGAGCCTGTGGCGCCGCAAGAAGAAGCGCCGCAGAAGGCCGTGGCGATGGAGGAGGCCGCGCCTGCCGTCGCAGAGCCCGTGGTGCCGCACGAAGAAGCGCCGCAGGCGGCCGCGATGGAGGAGGCCGTGCCTGCCGTCGCAGAGCCTGTGGTGCCGCAAGAAGAAGCGCCGCAGGCGGCCGTGGCGATGGAGGAGGCCACGCCGTCGTGGTCAGAACTTCTTGCACCACAGGAAGAAGCGCCGCAGACGGCCGCGATGGAGGAGGCCGCGCCTGCCGTCGCAGAGCCTGTGGTGCCGCAGGAAGAAGCGCCGCAGGCGGCTGTGGCGGTCGTGGCTACGGCTGTGGAAGAGACGGCGCCCGCAACGCCGCCGCCAGTCGAACCGCCGCCTCCGCCGCGCGAGCCTTCCGCCCTCGAATTGCGCCTGCTGGCCTTGCGCAACTGGTTTGTCTATGGCAAGGCGGCCGGAATACAGGAGGGAGACGCCGTGGAGAAGATGCTGGCGACGACATGGCTGCTGCGCGCAGGCATCCTGGTCATCCTCATCACCTCCGTCTTCCTGCTGAAGCTCTCCATCGAACGCGGGCTTCTGGCGCCCGAGGGCCGCGTGGCGTTGAGCTATCTGGCTGGCGCGGCGCTGCTTTACGGCGGCCTCCGCCACAAGATGCGGCAGGAGTACTGGAGCCTCGGCCAGGCCCTCGTCGGCATCGGCCTGGGCATGTTCTACTTCAGCAGCTACGCGATGGTCTCCATGTACCATCTGGTGCCGCCATTGGCCGGCGGCGCCGTCATGGTGCTCATCACGGTGACGTCGGGCGTGCTGGCCGACAAGCTGGCCTCGCTGCCCATCGCGATGGTCTCCATGCTGGGCGGCTTCGCCACGCCGCTGCTGCTGAACACAGGCGTCAAGAACTTCCCCGGCCTGGCCGCCTACCTGCTCCTGCTGGGCGCGGGCGTGCTGTGGCTGGCCAACCGCCGCAACTGGCAGCAGCTGACATGGCTGGCCATGCTCTTCTCCTACGGCATCTTCGGCATGGCCTACCGCACGCATTTCATCAACAGCGACTTCGCCTGCTACCAGACCGCGCTCGTCCTCTTCTTCATCCTCTACTCCACCTCCGTCTTCATCCACAACATCCGCCTGAAGCTGGCGGCCGGCGCGCTGGAGATCATCGGCCTCCTGGGCAACTCGCTCTTCTTCTTCTGGTACAGTTCCGCCGCCCTCCTGCGCGTCTCCGGCGGCGACCGTCTGGCGCTGGCGCCCCTGACCATCGGGCTGGCCCTCTACTATCTCGCGCACGCCGTCTTCCTCCTGAAACGGCACGTCCCGGAAGACCGCAACCTGCTGCTCATCTTCTGCGCGCTGTGCGGCTTCTACCTCTCGCTGACCGCGCCCGTGCTGCTGACAGGCGAATGGCTGGGCGTCGCGTGGGCGCTGCAGGGCCTGATGATGCTGTGGCTGGGCTACAAGCTGGAGAGCCGCTTCATCCGCGGCTGCGCGTGGGTGCTCTATGCCTTGACGCTCTTCCGCCTCTGCGCCTATGACTTCTTCGCCTACACGGCGGTCAATGGCGGGAACTTCTGGCTGGCGGCGCTGGCGCGCTGCCTCCGCTTCGGCATTCCCGTCGCCTGCCTGGCCCTGGGCGCCAGGCTCGTCAAGGCGAACGCGCTGCCGGACGACGGCAACGCCACGGCCGCAACCGTGCCGCGCCTGAATCCCGTGGCAGGCGCCTTCCTGACAATCGCCTTCGCCCTGGGCTTCCTCTTCCTGCTGCTTGAGACCACCGCCGACCTGCGGCATGGACTGCCATTCCTCCGGTCTGCAGGCTTCAATCTTGTGTGGATTTTCGCTATTCTACTGGCACTCAAGATGTTACGTGGTAAAATCGCAGGCTGGTGGTGGACAGTCGCCCTCATTCTGTCCGGCGGCCTCGTCATAGTCCTCTTCGTTGATTTCTGCATACCTGCGCTGTGGGAGTGCTGCCATCCGGAGTTCATGTGGTCCTACAGCATCGGCACGATGGTGAACACGCTCGTGCTTGTCGGCGGCATCTGGTACATGCGGCGGATGCTGCCGGACGACAAGGGGGAGTGGGGCCGCCAGGTCGCGGTGGCCTGCAACGTCGCATGGCCCCCGCCGCTCTCCTTCCACTCGACGCGCGAAATGCAGACCATCATCGACAACGTGCTGCCGGGGCTTGAGGGCGGCGGCATCTCCGTCCTGTGGAGCCTCTTCGCCTTCGCCCTGGTCTTCGTCGGCCTGCGCAAGTCCAACCGGATGCTGCGCTGCCTCGGCCTCATCGGCTTCGCCATCATCGTCCTCAAGGTCTTCCTGATGGACATGAGGCGGCTGGACGCGCTCTTCCGCGTCGGCGCCTTCCTGGCCTTCGGCATCCTGCTGATGGGAGCCGCCTTCGTCTACCTCAAGTTCTGGCGAAACAAGGAGGAGAAATGAAACCGCTCGTCGTCTCGCTCTGTTTGCTGGCGGCCCTGGCGGCCATCGCCGCCGAATACGAGATTTCGTGGCCGAAGGAGACGCAGGGCAGCCATCTCGTCAAGATCGAGCTGTCCAGCGATAACCTGGCGCGGCTGGGCGGCCATCCCGAATGGCTGCGCCTCTATGACTGCGTCGGCACCGTGGTGCCGTGGGCGCGGCGCCAGCGAAGCGTCCCTGTCTATGGCGAAAGGCGCGTCGATGTGCCGCTGGCCATGGACGAAGTGCGGCATGGCGAGGGCGGCCGACTGGAGATTCTGTGCCATGTCGGCGACGGCAAGGCCGCGCTTCCTGAAAGCGTGCGCCTTTCCTTCCAGACCGCCATGAAGGACTTCGAGCAGCAGGTCGTCGTCCGCGGCTTCGACGCCGACGGCGCGGAAAAGACACTCCTGTCGGACGGCTTCATCTTCGAAAGCTCCGCCAATCTTGAACTGAAGAACACGGAAGTCGCCTTTGCGACACAGGGCTGCCGCCGCTTCCGCATCGAACTGGGTGCCGCCAGCATGGAACGCCGCACCGCCCTGCGACAGATCAGCCGCGAATGGAACAACGACGCGCAGACGCGCCTCAGCGAACAGCAGAGCGTCACCGACCAGGCCTTCAAGATCGACGGCGTGCAGATGTGGTCGAAGGAGCGCGCCATCGTCGGCGAAGAGGCGCAATGGGATGAATATCCTGCTGAAATACAGCCTGTCGAGACTGACGTGCAGGGCGCGTCGTGCTATCTTGTGACGCCGGCCGTCTATCCCGTCAGCGGCCTCCGCCTGCACTGCATGGAGGAGAACTACAGCCGCGCCGTCACTGTGTACCATGTTTATAATGATACGGAGCGCCTTCTGCAAAGGGGAACAATGCGGCGTTTCAGCCTGGGCACGCTGAAGGACGAGAGCCTGCTGACCTTCGAGGCCGTCTATGAGGGGCAGCTGCGCGTCGTGGTCGTCAACAACGACAACCCGCCGCTGCATGTCCATGCCGCCGACACGCGCAATCCCCTCTACGACCTGCGCTTCGTGGGCAACGACATGATGCAGCCTTTCCGCCTGACGACCGAGCCAGACGGCCTCGACCCCGTCTATGACACGGTAGAGCTGCTCTCCTTCGGCAAGGAGGATCCTGCGAATGTCATCGTCGTCCGCCCAGAGAAATACAGCGGGGAACGGCCCGTGGTCTCGCCCCAGCCTCAGCAGCGCGGCCTGCCGCGCTCCGTGCTGGTCGGCGCCATTGTCCTGGCGGTCCTCGCCATGGGAGCCGCCCTCTTCTCAACTTTGAAGAAGATCTGAAGCGCCCGGCTTCCTGCGCCGCAAGCGGCGCCCGGCGGCTTCCGCCGCCGGCACCCAACGCCCGATGGGGTACTTGTCAGAAGTCGCCTGTCGATTCAAGGAGGCCTTCCAGATGCGCGGTGCAGTTCCAGCCATCCAGCCGCCAACGGCCCTCGTGGATGGTGAATCTGGCATAGGAGGCATTCGTG
>CACZQQ010000085.1 GCA_902783355.1 uncultured bacterium | reverse complement strand
GCTGATTGTGTAGAGCTTGGCGTTCTTGAGGGTGACGCGGAGGCTGTAGATGCCGTCGCGCAGGTCCTTGAGGAGGGGCTTGTCGAGGAGGTCGCCGTGGGTGGCGACGATGGCGGCGACGGTGCCGTCGGGGCGGACGACCTCGAGTTTCAGGCTGCCGCCGTCGGCGGTCTCCGCATTGACGGCGAGGGTGCCTGCGAGGCGCAGGGGCACCGTCGTGAAGGAGCCGCCCTCGGGGCCCGCCTCGGCGCAGAAGTATCCGTCCTTGCGGATGACGAGGACGGCGGCGCTCATGACCGGATTGCGGAGGCGGTCGGCCAGTTCGTCCCAGTCCTTGAAGCGCTTGAAGAGGGGCCATTTCGTCATGTCGCGCGAGTTTTCGTAGTAGGCTTGGACGGTGGCGGTGGGCATGGTGGCCTGGTCGGGGCGGTCCCAGATGAGTTCGGCGATGAGGTGGTAGACATTGGAGCAGCCATGGGGGAGGATGTAGGTCTTGCCGCCGTAGGTGATGGCGTCTGCGGGGGCGCCGATGTAGCCGGCGTGGAAGTCGTCGTGTCCGCCGTTGTCGGCGAAGGGGGGCCTCCCGCTGAAGCGCTCCCAGTCGAGGCCGTCCCACGAGTAGGCCAGTTCCAGCGCGATGCGCTGGTCGCGCGCGAAGTACCTCATGACATAGGCGCCGAGGAGGCCGTGGCCGCCCTCCACCTTGAAGATGCGCGCGCCGTAGTGCTGCGTGCCGGGCACGTCGAGGTGGTCGGGCAGGGCGATGGCGCGCCTTTCGTAGTGGACGCCGTCCGTGGTCTTGAAGACGGTCAGCATGCGCACGATGTTGCTGCCGTTGTCGAAGGGCACGTTGTAGGGCGGATAGCGGCGCAGGATGCGGCCGCGCACGTAGTAGAGGGTCTTGCCGTCGTCGGAGAGCCACTGTCCCGCGAAGTTGTCGTTGCTGTCGGCGGGGGATTCGAACTCGGCGCTGGAGAGGCCGTCGGTCAGGAGCGGCTCCTTCGTCATGACGTAGCCCTCGCCGGGCGCCTTGTTCCAGAGGGGCCATGTATAGCGGCGGACGGGCGTGACGCCCTCGAAGTCGGGCAGGTCGGCGCCGCCTGACGTGCCCGCCAGCATCCACGGGACGTAGTAGATTTCAATCTGGCTGAGGTCGGCGGGGCCGTCGCGGTCGGGGTCGTAGAGGCGGTAGTGGACCTTGCCGTCGGGGCCGGGCTTCGCCCAACGGTCGTCCCTGCGGCCGGGCCTGCCCAGCGGCGCCCCCGGATGGACGGCCTCCTTGGGCATGGTCCCCTCCACGGGCTCGCTCCAGTGGGAGAGATCGTCCAGGCTGGCGGTGGTGTAGTATTTTCTTATACTGTTGGTATGAAAGTAGTTGTCGTTAGTGTGGTAGGCGACGGCCAGCTTGCCGTCCAGGATGGCGATGCCGTCGGCGTACTGGGCGACGTTGCCGGGCGTGGTATGGTCCTTGGAGGCCTTGTAGATTTCGGCGACGGCGGTGGCGTGGGCGATGCCGCTGCTCTGCGCGAAATAGTGGCCGTCGGGGAAGAAGAGGGTGGCGCCGCGCATGTCGGTGCCGTCGGCGCATTTGGGCGCCTCCTGCCTGGGTTCGTAGCGCAGGAGGCGGCGCAGGCCGCCGTGGCGCTCCGCGTCCTCCACCACATGGGCCACGTATTCGCCTGCGGGCATCTTTTCAGGCAGCGGCAGATTGACGACATTCTCGCCCGTGTGCAGGACGACCGGCAGGTTCGCCCAGAGGGCGTCGCCGGCCTTCTCGTCGCGCGGCCTCAGGGTGACTGTCACGGGAATGTCCGCCTCGCTTGTGCTGAAGAGATGGAGGTCGGCGGGGCCTTCCGGATAGACGGGCAGGTAGAATTCGCCCGTGACGAGGGCCTGGAAGGCGGCGTCGGCGTCGAAGCGGCTCATGCCGGCCGGCGCGTAGAGGGCGAGGGCGGCGTCGGGCGCGGCGTCCGTCTTGAGGGCGCTCAGGCGCGTCGGCGCGAAGTCGATCTGGAGGACGCCGTCGTCGTCCGCCGCCGCCTTGTCGCAAAGGGTCTGCCATTGCCCCATGGCGTTCAGGCCCTGCACGGTGACGGCGGCGCCCTGGAGGTTTTCGACGCGGAGGGTCGAGGCTTCGGCGAGGGCGGCCATCTTGACGAGGCGCAGGCCGTCGTCGGCCGTGGCTTCGCTGCTGCCCTCCAGCACGTTCCTGCGGTTGCCGAGGGGCGAATGGCGGTCGTAGCGGAACTCGATGTTGTCGACGAGGCAGTTGGTGTCCTGCGGGAGGACTGTGCCGAAGAGGAGCCGTGCGGGCGCGCCCCTGCCCATCAGGGCGGCGGGGGTGCTCCCGTGGCGTTCGCCGTCCTCTCCCGTGAGGAAGACGGTGTAGCTGCCTTCGTTGCGGTCGACTTCGACCTCGATGCGCACCCAGCCCGTGGGCATGGTGAGGCCGCAGCGCACCCACGACAGTTCCGTGGGGCTCGTCTGCACCTTGCCGCCTGCCACCATGCTGACGCCGGTCAGCCGCTTGCCGCCGGCCTCCTGCACGGCGCAGTAGCACTTCTGGCCAATGTCAAGCTTGACATCGAAGGAATAGCGGTAGTTGACGCCTTCGGGGACGGCGGAGAGGCCGCTGAAGTTGAAGGCTCGGTAGCTGCCGACGCGCGTGATGCGCAGTGCCTTCCCGTGGCCGTCTGCGTCCTCCAGCACGGCGTGGGGCGCCACGACACCCTCCCAGCGGCCGCAGGCGGAGGATTCGCCCTGCGCGGCGGCGGCGATGGCGGCGTCTTCGAAGTCCTGTCGGAACCAGAGGATGTCTGCGGCGAGGGGCAGGGCGGCTGTCAGGAGGGCCAGAAGAAGGGAAAGGGCTTTGCGGGACATGCGATTTTCTCCAATGAGAAGCGGCTTGAAAAAAGATTACGGCATAAGATAACCGCGGTTTGCGAATTTACTGTAGAATATATAGTATAAGAAAGTCGCGCGGCGATACCTTTTCACGGTCCCTTCAACAGGAGTTCACACCATGGCGAAATGCTATCTCGGATTCGACATCGGCGGCACCAAATGCACCGCCATCTACGGCGCGGAGGACGCGCAGGGCGACCTCCGGCCGCTCGACCGCGTTGTCTGGCCGACGGCGGGCGAGGCGTCGCCGCGCGCCTGCGTGGAGCGCTTCTGCCGCGAGGCGAAGGCGCTGCTGGAACGCCACGGCGCGGACGCGGCCTCCGTCGCGGGCATCGGCGTCATCTGCGGAAGCCCGCTGGACAACCGCAACGGCGTCATCCTCTCGCCGCCAAACCTCCCTGGCTGGGATGAAATTCCCGTGGTGGAATGGGTCAAGGAGGCCTTCCCGGCCTGTCCCAAAGTCACCTTGGAGAATGACGCCAATGCGGACGCGCTGGCGGAGTGGGCCTTCGGCGCAGGGCGCGGCACGCGCAACATGGTCTTCATCACCTTCGGCACGGGCTGCGGCGCGGGACTCATCTTGGACGGACGCCTCTACACAGGCACCAACGACTACGCCGGCGAGTGCGGCCACGTCCGCCTCGCCCCCTTCGGTCCCGTCGGCTACGGCAAGGCCGGCTCCATGGAAGGCTTCTGTTCCGGCGGCGGACTGGCGCGCCTCGCGGAGATGCGTGCGCAGGAGCGCATGCAGATGGGACAGGCCGTGCCGTGGATGAAAGTTGATAAGCAATTGACTGCCAAGGAGTTAGCAGAGGCGGCGGCCATGGGGGACGCGTTGGCGCTCTCCGTCTTCGCCGAATGCGGGACGCGGCTGGGCGAGGGGCTCGCCATCCTGATGGACCTGCTGAATCCGGAGGTCATCGTCATCGGCAGCGTCTTCCAGCGCGCGGAGCGCTTCCTGCGCCCCACGATGGAGGCCGCCATCGCCCGCGAGGCGCTGCCCCATACGCAGGCCGTCTGCCGCGTGGCGCCCGCTGCCCTTGGAGACGCATTGGGCGAATATGCCGCCCTTGCGCTGGCCGCCGTGGGCGGGTGATAAAAACTGTCGATTTTGGCGCCGCCGTGGGCGAAGTGGAGCCTACTTGGCTGCCAGGCGCCTTTGGCGGAGGGCGGCGCGGCGTGCCAGAAAGCTGGCTCCGGCCTTTCGGAAGGCGATGGCGCAGGCCAGCAGGCAGAGCAGGGGGAACCAGGCGCCCATGCGCGCGTAGGGCGTCAGGCCGCGCCGTGGCCTGGCGGGCATGTAGAGCCTGTAGAGGTGCCATCCGGGGCCGAAGTCGCCGCCGTTGACGGGTTCGCAGACGGTGCCGTCGTCCTGGATGAGGCATGTGTCGCTGTTGTTGCCTGAGCGCAACAATGGCCTGTGGTTCTCCACGGCGCGCATGACGGCGTGCGCCAGATGCTGCTTGGCGCCG
Source organism: uncultured bacterium (assembly GCA_902783355.1). Next base: position 5,695 of record CACZQQ010000085.1, on the reverse strand, counting down.
GCGCTCTGCTTGTACCAGCAGTCATTGGTGACGGTCATGAGGAATTCCGCGCCGAGGCATGTGAAGCGGCGCGAGATTTCGGGGAAGGCGTCCTCGAAGCAGATGTTGGCGCCTGCGAGATGCGCGAGCCCCTGGTCGTCCTCCAGCCGCAGGAGGAGGGGGCCGCGGCCGGCGGCCATGTCGCGTCCGAGGCCGATCACGTCCGCCAGTTTCGGGAAGTATTTCGAGAAGGGGACGTATTCGCCGAAGGGGACGAGGTGGCACTTGTCGTAGTGCTGTCCGCGGTCGCCGAGAGGCGACGCGAGGACGGGGGCGTCCGCGCCGTCCAGCAGGATGAGCGTGTTGAAGATGTCGGGCGGCGCCTGGAGGTTCTCTGGATTGAAGCGCACGTCGAGGACGCCTGCCAGCAGGGGGGCCTTGATTTCGGCGAGCAGGGCCTTGAGGTCGGCGGCGTAGCGCGGCCATGTGAGCGGCGGGGGGAGGGCGCCTTCCGGCCAGAGGACGTAGTTCACCGTGTCGCCTGCCTGCCGCGCGGCGGCGACGCCTGTCCGCGTCAGCGTCGCGATCCGGTTGAAGTAGTCTTCGTATTGCGCTTCGTCCCACGAACGGCACTCCGGAATGTCGGCCTGCACCGCCAGAATGTGGATGGTCGTGGGGTAGTCCTTCTCCTTCCAGCAGGCGACGGGCTTCGGCCGCAGCAGGGCGCCGACGACGAAGGCGTGCGCGAGGGCGAGCAGGGCCAGCGCCGCGCCGTGGCCGCGAAGCCCCTCGCGCCTGACAATCAGCCGCAGGAGCGTGTCCGCCAGGAGGGCGCTGACAAGGATGGCGATGAAGGAGAGGAGCCAGACGCCGCCGAGGGCCGCCAGCTGCCGCAGCACGCCGCAGTTGGCGAAGGCGACGCCGAGCTGGTTCCACGGGAAGCCCGTGAAGATCCAGCCGCGCGTCCATTCAAGCACGACCCAGAGGGCGGCCTGGACGGCGCAGAGGGCGAGGCCGCCGCAGGGCGTCAGATAGGCGGTGGCGGCGCCGGGGAGGCGCGACAGGCGGTTCAGTTGGCTGTCGCCGCCAATCTCCTCGGCGGGCTTCCAGTGCCATGCAAGCGCGCCGTTGAGAATATACCAAATAGCTGGAAAGCAAGCACATGGGAGAGCCAGAAGGAAGCCGGCGCCAAAGCCCACCGTGTTCAGCCAAAGCAACGAGAGCGCAAAATAGGTGTAGCCGAAAAGATAGCCGATCAGGAGGCGTGCGGGCCAGCGCCGCGGATAGGGGATGAGCAGGAGGGGGATCGTGGCCACAAGGGCGGCGGGCCACCATCCAAGCGGTGGGAAGGCGGCGGCGGCCAATGCGCCGCTGCCGAGGGCGGCCGCCACGCGCAGCCAGTCCAGTCGCCGCCAGCGGGCCAGGTCATGGCGGGGCGGGCCGCTGAACTGCGGCGCGGGCGCGGGGGGCGCGTGGCCACGCTGTGGCTTCCCTTGGCCTGACGCCGACGTCTTGAATGCGGTTTTCACATTTTCTTTGGCTCTGCTCGCCATGAGGAATAGCAATTTCAACCACGGGACACGCTGAAAACACGAAAGGGAAAACGGATTTTTTCGCGACTTTCTGTGTATTCCGCGTGTTCCGTGGTTTCAAAAGAAGGAAGTGCGCTACATGCTCTCCAGCGTGTCGATGGTCATCGCGTGCAACCCGTCGCCGATGACCTGGCGCGCCGCACGGCAGAGCGCCGCGCGGGCGGCCTTGAGGGCGGCGTCGGGCGCGCCCTTGACGGGGCAGCGGTTGTAGAAGGCGGAGAAGTCCTTCGCCACGTCCAGAAGATAGCTGGCGAGGACGGAGCTGTCAAGGTCGTGGGCGGCCTTGCGGAGCGCTTCCGGATAGCGTGCGCAGCGCAGGGCGAGGCGGCGTTCGCTCTCGTCGGCCAGCAGCGCCCAGTCCACGGCGGACTTGGGGTCGATGTCGGCCAGTTCCGGCTGGCGGAGCATGGAGGAGATGCGCGCGTAGGCGTAGAGGACGTAGGGGCCCGTGTCGCCCTCGAACTTGATGGCGGCCTGCGGGTCGAACATGATGGTGGTGCGGGGGGCGACGCGCAACAGCATGAACTTGAGGGCGGCCATGCTGATGACGTGGGCGCGGCGCTCCAGGTCCTCCGGCGGCGGCTGCCCTTCGGGGACGCGGGCCAGCGTCGCCTCGCGGGCGAGGGAGGCCATCTCGTCGAAGAGGTCGTCTGCGTCCACGACGGTGCCTTCGCGGGACTTCATCTTGCCCGTGGGCAGGTTGACCATGCCGTAGGCCATGTGGGTAAGGCGGTCGGCCCATGCGTAGCCCAGCGCCTTGAGGATGCTGAAGAGCACCTGGAAGTGGTAGATCTGCTCGTCGCCGACGACCCAGATCTGCTGGTCGGGGTCGAAGTCGCGCTGCTTGAGGAGGGTCGTGCCCAGGTCCTGCGTGATGTAGACGCTGGTGCCGTCGGAGCGCAGGACGACCTTTTCGCCGAGCTTGGGGTCGTCGAACTTCATGATGACGGCGCCGTCGGGGCGGCGCGTGAAGACGCCCTTCTCAAGCCCCTGCGCCACGATGTCCTTGCCCAGCATGTAGGTCTGGCTTTCAAGGTAGAGGCGGTCGAAGGCGATGCCCATGCGCCTGTAGGTGGCCTCGAAGCCGTCGAAGACCCAGCTGTTCATCTTCTGCCACAGTTCGCGGACGGCGGGGTCGCCGGCCTCCCAGTCCTGCAGCATCTTCGCGGTGGCGGCGCCGATTTCGGTCTTCAGGAAGAGCGCCTCGCTCTCCTGGTCCCTGTACTCCGGATGCGCCTCCTTCAGCTCCTGAATTTGGCGGGAGAGCTCCTTATTGTATTGTACATAGAAGTCGCCTACGAGATGGTCGCCCTTCTTGCCCGTGCTTTCGGGCGTGCAGCCGTTGCCGAAGCGCTGGTAGGCGATCATGGACTTGCAGATGTGGATGCCGCGGTCGTTGACGAGATTGACCTGCGTCACGGCGTGTCCCGCCCGCTTGAGCAGCGAGGCGGTGCACATGCCCAGCGTGTTGTTGCGCACATGCCCCAAGTGCATGGGCTTGTTCGTGTTGGGCGCGGAGAACTCGATCAGGATCTTGCGGCGCTCCTCCTGCGGCAGCACGACCGCCGACATCAGGCCGTCGATGTCGCCGACGCTCTCGCGGAAGAGGGCGGCGGTCTCCAGCGTCACGTTCACGAAGGCCTTGACGACCTCCGTCTTCGCCACGTCGTCGCAGCTGTTCAGGAAGGCGGCGACGTCTGCGGCCAGCTGCATGGGGTTCTTGCGGGCCGCCTTGGCCAGCGGGAAGCAGTTGACGGTCAGGTCGCCTGCGAAGCCGGCAGGGCACAAATCGACGGTGAGGGCGGGCGCGGCGCCGCCGCACTGCCCGGCCAGCCATTCGGCCAGCTTCTTCTGGAAGGGGAAGTTCATTTTACGTATCCTGTTGGGAGTCAAGAAGATATACTATTCTCCGCGGATGAGGGCGGATCGTCCGTGGGCGTCAAGCCCCTCGCATTCGGCGAAGCGTCGGATGGCGGGCAGCTCGTCGAGCAGGGCCTGGCGGTCGTACTGGACGAGGCTGGAGCGGCGGAAGAAGGCCTCCACGGTGAGGCCGTTGAAGAAGCGGCCCGTGCCGCCCGTGGGGAGGACATGGCTGGGGCCGGCGGTGAAGTCGCCCACGGGTTCCGGCGTCCAGTAGCCCAGGAAGATGGCGCCGGCGGCGGTGATGGACTTGGCCAGCTCTTCTGCTGCATCTACTTGAAGTTCAAGATGTTCCGGCGCATAGTCGCTCGCGATGGCGGCGGCTTCGTCCAAGTCCTTTGCCTCCACGAGGAAGACGCCGTTCTCAAGCACTTTGGTCACGCAGAACTGGCGTTTCAGCAGCGCCGCCTGCCGTTCGATTTCGCGCTGCGTGGCCTCCAGAAGCGCCCTGGAAGGGGAGACGAGGACGGCCTGCTCGCGGCCGGAGCCGTGCTCCGCCTGCGAGAGGATGTCCGCCGCGACATAGGCGGGATTCGCCTTCTCGTCCGCGATGATCATGATTTCGGAGGGACCCGCGACCAGATCCAGCGCGGCGTCGCCGTAGATGCGGCGCTTGGCGGCCGCGACGTAGGCGTTGCCCGGCCCGCAGATCTTCTCCACCTTGGGGACGGTCGCGGTGCCGTAGGCCATGGCCGCGACGGCATAGACGCCGCCCAGGCGGAAGACGGCGGTGGCGCCGGCGGCGCGGCAGGCGTAGAGCAGGTTCGGGTTGATGGCGCCGTCCGGCCCGGGCGGCGTGCAGACGATGATTTCACGCACGCCGGCCGCCGCCGCGATGCCGACGGTGTGGCAGACCGTCGAGATGAGGGGCGCGGTGCCGCCGGGCACGTAGCAGCCGACGCGGTCCAGCGGATGGAACTGCTCGCCCAACGTGACGCCGCGGCGCGGCGAGAAGCGCCACCCCTGCGGGAGGCGCTGGAGCGCGAACTGGCGGATGTGCGCCACCGCCATGTCGATGGCCGCGCGCGTCTCGCCGTCCACCTGCGAGATGGCCGCCTCCCATTCCGCCGCCGTCACCTTGAACTGCGCCGGCGTGAGGGCCGCCTTGTCGAACTTGAGGGCGTATTCGCAGACGGCGTCGTCGCCGCGTCGGCGCACGTCGTCCGTGATGGCGGCGGCCGCCGCGTCGATTTCGGGGCTGAAGGCGTCGCGGCGGAGCATGGCTTTCAGGCTCGCCGCAAAGTCGGGCTGGTCACGGTAGAGGAGTTTCATGGATGGAAATCAGAAGACCACGGGGGGGATTATCAAATCGTCGCCGTCATCGTCATGGTCATGGTCATGGCAGTGGCCGCATGTGCAGCCGTCCTGATGGCGGTGGTGGGGCGCGCCATGTTCCAGGTCGATGTTGTCGCTGACCTTGACGAGGCAGAAATACTCCGCGTCGCGGAGGATCGCGGTCCCGTCGGAGGGGGCTATGGAGGGCAGGGCGGTGGCGGGGACGGCGAAGCGGCCGCCGCGCTCATTGACGACCTCCAGATGGCCGCGCTCCCAGCTGGCGCGCCCGCGCAGGCAGCTGCACTGCACCTTGCCGGTGAAGACGTCCAGCACTTTCACGAAGACCACGCAGAAGCGGCGGCCCTCCAGATAGTCGAGGTTGTACATCGGTCTGTCGGATGGGGGCGGGAAGGTCTCAAGACAGCAAAGGCCGGCCGAAGGCAGGGCGTGCCTCGGTCGGCCTTTGCGTCGTCGCGCAAGAGGGCTAGCCCAGGCGCGCCTTCAGTTCATCGAACTGTTTGCGGATTTCGGCGGGGAGGCGCTCGCCGAACTTGTCCAGCCAGGCGCTGAACTGCGGCAGCGTGGCCTTCCAGCCCTCCTTGTCCACGGAGAGCAGGGTCGCCTTGTCTTCGGCGGAGATGTCCAGGCCGGTCAGGTCGAGGGCCGCCTCGGTGGGCAGATAGCCGATTTCAGTCTTCTTGGCCTCGGCCTTGCCGTCGCAGCGCTCGAAGATCCACTTGAGGACGCGGCTGTTGTCGCCGTAGCCGGGCCACAGGAAGTGGCCGTCTTCGCCGCGGCGGAACCAGTTGACGTAGTAGATGCGGGGCAGCTTGGCGCCCGGATGCTTGCCGATGTCCAGCCAGTGCTGGAAGTAGTCGCCCATGTTGTAGCCGCAGAAGGGCAGCATGGCCATCGGGTCGAAGCGGAGC
>CACZQQ010000084.1 GCA_902783355.1 uncultured bacterium | reverse complement strand
GACCTCAACTTCCTCTGCGACGAGGTGCGCGCCTGCGGCGCACGCCCCTGGATGTGGGCCGACAAGCTGTGGGACACCGACCCCGCCGAATTCGGCGCCAACGTCCCGAAGGACGTCCTCCAGAGCAATTGGTACTATAAGGAGGTCTTCAAGTTCGACGAGACCACGCCCGAATACCTCCGCTGCGAAAAGATGCGCGTGGACGCCTACAAGACGCTGGACGACCTCGGCTACGACCAGGTCTGCTGCGGCAGCAACTGGGCCCGCGACGAAAACTACCCCGGCACGGTCGAATACTGCACGAAGCTCATCAGGCCGGAGCATCTGGCCGGCTTCATGATGGCCCCCTGGAACAGCACCATGAAGCTCGCCGAACCGTGGCTCCTGGAGGCCTGCGAAATCTTCGGCAAGGCCCACGGAAAACGATAGGCTGAACTTCTCTTTTTCAACAAGCGGATTTGCCCGTGCCTGGGAAAACGCGGACGGGGCCTGGCCTGTCTTCTATTTCGCGAACGCCGCGGGCATAAGCAAATCCGTTTGACAATGCGCCTGTGCGGATGGCAAACGGCGGCCTCCCTCCGCCGCATGAGAAAGCCACCCACGGAAGACGGGACCTTCAGCCCTGATATTCCGTGCGTTTGCCGAAAATCCATATCTATTTCAATGATATTTTCAACTATTTTTGAATTTTCTATAAAAATCATCATCAACAGTTGAAAATACCATCTTCATGGATTATACTATGCCCAAAGCCATCCTTGAAAGCGCCGTTTTGTTTCCTTGTTTCGCCCCACAACCCAAAGGAAAGCCGACATGTCACACCGCAAACCATTCACCCTGATTGAACTGTTGGTTGTCATTGCGATCATTGCGATTCTGGCGGCGATGCTCCTGCCGGCGCTGGCGAAGGCGCGCGCGAAGGCCCGCACCATCACCTGCGTCTCGTCCCTCAAGCAGGTGGCGCTCTTCGAGCAGATCTATGCCAACGACTACAACCAGATGGCGGTGCAGATGCCGCGCGCCAGCTGGACGAAGGCTGGCTTCAACACGACCCTCTACTACTGGCCGGGCATCTTCTACTACTACGGCTACATGTCGCTGGGCGACGGCCACTGCCCGCTCACCAAGAAGCCCACGGCGGATAGCGCCCACTGCGTCTATGGCATCAACTGCGTCCGCGGCGACCAGGCGTTTGAGTCCCGCGCGCCGCTGTGCATGCCCTACAAGCAGAATCTGGTCGCCCACACAGGGTCCAAGAGCGTCGGCTCCAACACGTGGGAGAGCTATCTGAACATGGGCAAACTTTCCAATCCCTCCAACTGCTACCTCCATTTCGACTCCGCCGAAAGCGCCGCCCTGGTCGGCGTCCAGCAGAGCTGCATCGTGCAGATGGCGCTCAGCTGGTATATGTGCGCGCCCCACGAGGACCGCGTCTGCATGGATTTCATGGATGGCCATGCCGCCGCCGTGACCCCCTACGAGCTGGGCGGCATCATGACCTCCGACCCCGCCGACTACCACCTGAACACGGGGTGGGAGAGCAACATCAACTACCTCCTGCTGAAGGACGGCACGGCCTTCAAGGTGGTCAAGTAGGCCGAACATGATGACCGGCAGCCCGCGCGGATTTCTGCGCGGGTCTTTTTTTTGCCCAAACCTTCCTTTGAAATCAACATTATAGTATATCTTATGAAACAGCTGCTCGCCATCCTGGCCGCCATCGGCCTACTTGTCTCCGCCGCCGAATTGACCGACGCCGAATGGGCGGCGATGAAGCAGGCGGCGAAGGAGCGCCCGCGCCCCATCATCTACGACAACGACGGCGACGACTTCAACATCCACGAGGGGACGCCGACCGTGGAGGCGCTCATGGCGAAGCGCACCACGTGGCTCTCCAAGTATCCCGTCAGCACCATCGTCTTCTGCATCAACGGCTCTTCCTTCCAGATGAAGGTGCCGACCAAGAACGGCGAACCGCTGTTCCGCACAATCGCCCCCGGCGCCACGCACGTGGACGGCGTCAAGTGGTGCATCGACAACGGCATCGACATCCTGCAGCTGCAGATCGACTACGCGCGACAGCACGGCATGGAGATCTTCGCGGACTTCCGCTTCAACGACACGCATGACTTTGCGGACAAGCCGGACAAGCCCTTCCCTTCATTCAGCCAGTTCAAGCGCGCGCATCCCGAACTGCTCGTGAGCAGCTACGAGAACAAGTCGCCCTACGGCAGATGGAGTTCCTACGACTTCACCCACAAGGAGTTGCGCGACCGATACGCCGCGTTGATGCTCGAGGTCGCGGAAAAATACGACATCGACGGCCTCTTCATCGACATGAACCGCTGGCCGACCATCTTCAAGTCGGTGGCGTGGGGCGCCGAAGCCTCCGCGGAGGAGGTCGAGATGTTCAGCGACTTCCTGCGGCAGGTGCGCGCGGGCACGGAGGCCGCGGGCCGCAGGCGCGGCCGCCCCATCCTGCTGGGCATCCGCTGCCCCGACTCCGCCGGCTACTGCAAGGCCATCGGATTCGACTGGGAGGGGCTCATGGCGGAGGGCGTCTTCGACCTCGTCGCCCCGTCGTGCGACATGCGGCTGCAGCCGTGGTCGAAGAGCGTCGACCTCTGCCACAAGTACGGCGTCAAGTGCTACCCGTCCATCGACATGCCGACCTTCATGCGGAACCCGCACCTGCACGCCCGCAAGCAACAGCCATGCTACCTGGCGCGCGTGGCCGCCGCCTACCAGCAGGGCGCCGACGGCATCTACTACTTCAACATGTTCGACGAATGGGGCGTCAAGTTCTGCATGGCGCCCAACGCGGACTGGCTGCGCCTGAAGGACAAGCGCTACTACATCTCGCCCATCGCCCTCGACACGGCCGCCGCCTATCTGCGCACGGGCACCACCTACAACACCATGCCCGAACTCTACCTCGGCTGCCATTCCACCCTCAAGGCCGGACGCGTCCTCCCCTTCAGGCTGGAATGCGGCGACGACTTCGCGGCGCTGCGCGCCGAAGGCGTCAAACCGCAGCTGAAAGCGACCCTCGTCGCGGACGGCAAGCCGGGCGCGGTGCATTTCTCCACCAACGGCGTCGCGTGGAAACACCTCTCCTCCGACGGCGAGCTGCACTTCTACGAGGCGCCGCCCGAGGCGCTGAAGCCCGGCGTCAACGAAATCCTCTTCTCCCTGCCGGCGATCGCGTACTCGAAGGAGAGCGTCGAACTGAAGGACTTCTGGATCGACGTGAAGCTCTCCCCCGAACCCAAGCTGGCCACCGTCCTTCAGTGGCAGGCGGAATCGTCCACCGCGCTCATGCTCGCCGCGGGAAAGCATCCGTGGGAGCGCAACTGGGTCTGCGGCGAATGGGACGCGCTGCCGGGCGCGGGTTCCGTGCGCGCCGTCCTCTCCTCCGGCGGCTTCTACGCCGAAGTCACCCTCTACACCGACAGGATTGTCGCCGACGGCGCGGCGACCGCCATCACGGCCCTGCCCGACGCGGCGCGACGCCTCCGCATCCAGCTCTACGGCGAAAAGGCCCACGTCTTCCTGGACGGCATCTTCTGCCTTGAAGTGCCCGGACGCGTCATCACGGATGCGATGAACGCGAGCAAGGAGCTTGTGGCGCTCAACCAGCAGAGCGGCGGCGTCCTGCGCAACAGCGGCCTCATCACCGTGCCGCAGGGCGGCGCGCAGGTCAGGGGCGTCCGCGTCCGTCTGGAGAAGGAACCGCTTCCGTAGCGGCGCATTATAGTATGCGCACTTGACCTCCCCTTCTTTCAACCCTTCTTTTCAACAGGCTTTCCCATGAAAATCACTTCTCTGGAACTCTTCAAGGTCGCACCGCGCTGGCTCTTCCTCAAGATGTCCACGGACGAGGGGCTTGTCGGCTGGGGCGAGCCGGTCATCGAGGGCAAGGCGGAGACCGTCGCGGCCGCCGTCAAGGAATACGAGCAGTTCCTCATCGGGCGCGACCCCGCCCTCATCGAGGACACCTTCCAGATGCTCTACCGCGGCGGCTTCTACCGCGGCGGCCCCATCCTGACCAGCGCGCTCTCAGGCATCGAGCAGTGCCTGTGGGACATCCGCGGCAAGGCGCTGGGCGTCCCCGCCTACGCGCTCTTGGGCGGCGCGGTCCGCGAGAGCATCAAGGTCTACTGCTGGATCGGCGGCGACCGGCCGGACGACACGGCGCGCCTCGCCAAGGAGAAGGCGGCGCAGGGCTACAAGGCCATCAAGATGAACGGCACGCCCGAGCTGGACTACATCGACAGCTGGAGCAAGGTGGAGGCGGCGGTCAACCGCGTGGCCGCCATCCGCGACGCGCTCGGCAAGGAGTTCGGCATCGCGGTCGACTTCCACGGACGCGTCCACCAAGCGATGGCCCGCGTCCTCATGCACGAGCTGGAGCCGTATCATCTGATGTTCATCGAGGAGCCCGTCCTCATCGACAACATCGAGGCCTTCGCGGAGCTGCGGCGGCATACGTCGACCCCCATCGCCACCGGCGAGCGCAACTTCACCCGCTGGGGCTTCAAGGACATCCTGACGCGCGGCATCGCCGACATCATCCAGCCCGACCTCTGCCACGCGGGCGGCCTCTTCGAATGCCGCAAGATCGCCGCCATGGCGGAGTGCTTCGACGTGGCCGTCGCGCCGCACTGCCCGCTGGGCCCCGTCGCCTTCGCGGCCTCCCTCCAGCTGGACTACTGCACCCCCAACTGCGTCATCCAGGAGCAGAGCCTCGGCATCCACTACAACAAGGGCGCCGACCTGCTGGACTACCTGCAGGACAAGGAGGTCTTCGGCTACAGGGACGGCGCCGTCTACCGCAACGACCGTCCGGGCCTGGGCGTCGAGGTCAACGAGGCGAAGGTGCGCGAGGCGGCCGCCAAGTGGGACGACTGGAAGAACCCCATCTGGCGCACCGCCGACGGCGTCGTCGCGGAGTGGTAAAAAGTGTCCGAGGCTAGCGCCCCGGACGCAGGACAGAATATCATGCGCGGCGGCACCGCCGCCGCGCGCCGTCACGCCTCCTTCTGCGCGAAGCACGCCAGCGCATTGGCGCGGCAGCGCTCCAGGAAGAGCGGCCATGCGGTCTCGTCGACGAAGGGATTGACGGCGGGGTTCTGCCGCAGGGCCTCGCCCTTGCCGACGGTGTCGTTGTTCCACACGTGGTTGCCAATGAAGATGTCGACGTGCTCCTGGCGGAGGCGGTCAAGCCCGTCCAGGAACTGCTGCTGGAGGGCGAGCGGCAGCCCCATGCGGCGGATGTAGTCGGTCGAAAGCGAATTTGTCCCCACGCCGCCATGCATGCCGGCGCGCAGGACGCGCCCCTTTTCCTCCACGTCGAAGAGGAAGGACAAGGTGCCCGGCGTGTGGCCAGGCGTGGAGAGGCAGCGGATGCGCGTGTCGCCCAATTCAACCACATCGCCGTCCTTCAGAAGGACGTCCGGCGTGAAGAACTCCGTGAAGTCGTAGCCGTCCTCGCCCGCCCAGTTGAGCGGGTTCGGCCCCGTGACGTAGGCGGCGTCTGGCGCGCCGATGAAGGTCCGGGCGTGCGTGAGTTCCACGAGGGCGCGTGTCGCCCCCATGTGGTCGTAGTGGCCGTGGCTGTGGACGATGCAGCGCACGTCCGCCGGCTTGAACCCCAGCTCCCAGATGGATTCGATGACGAGATAGGCGCTCTGCGGATAGCCCGTGTCGATCAGGATGAGGCCGTCGTGCGTGTCGACGAGATGGCAGGACGCGGGCTCCGTCCCCACGAAGTACAGGTTGCCGAAGATGCGGAACGGG
>CACZQQ010000083.1 GCA_902783355.1 uncultured bacterium | reverse complement strand
TCCCATCACGGGGTGCAGTTTCTGGGCGAAGAGAAAGCCAATCCCATTCTCGCGGATGGAGTTCTCCATTGCGGAGGCATCGCAGAGGAGATTAAAGCCTAGCGCCGCAAGGACATCCGCCGCTCCAGACTTGCCGGAGACCGCGCGGTTGCCGTGCTTGGCGATGGTCACGCCGGCGCCTGCCGCGACAAAGGCGGAGGTCGTGGAGATGTTGAAGGAGACGCCGCCGTCGCCGCCGGTGCCCACGATGTCTACGACAGGCATGCCGCCGCAGTCGATGAACTCGGCGTGGCGGCGCATCATCCGCGCGCCGCCGACAATCTCCGGGACCGCCTCGCCCTTCATGCGCAGCGCCGCCAGCAGGGCGCCGGCCTGCGCGGGCGGGACCTCCCCTGCCGCCAGGGCGTCGAGCAGTTCCTCCATCTCGTTCGCGGTCAAGTCCTTGTGGTTCAGGACGCGTTCCAGCATCTCTCTTGCGGTGGTTGCCATGGTGTGTTTCTCCCGTGGTTGTTGCAGCTCTTCGTCTTTGCCGTCGGCGCGGACGCCGTCGGCACTTGGGGACTGGTCAGAACGGTCTGGCCTGGGCGCGGACGAGCCTGAGGAAGTTGCCGATCTGCGTCTTGCCGTTGATGGTCATGATGGATTCGGGGTGGTACTGGATGCCTTCGATGAGCAGCTGCCGGTGGCGCAGGCCCATGATTTCGCCGTCCTCCGCGCGGCAGGTGACCTCCATCTCCGCAGGCACGGAATCCGCGTCCACCGCGAGCGAGTGGTAGCGCACCGCCCTGAAGGCGCTCCTCATGCCGTCGAAGAGCCCCTTGCCGTCGTGCGTGATCTGCGAGACCTTCCCGTGCATGATGCGGCGGGCGGAGACGATTCTGGCGCCGAAGTGCTGCGCGATTGCCTGGTGCCCCAGGCAGACGCCCAGCATGGGGATCCTGCCGACCGCCGCGGCGATGAGCGACGGCATGACGCCCGCCTTCTCGGGGCGCGACGGTCCCGGAGAGAGCAGAAGCGCGTCGGGCCTGAGCGCCAGCACATCCTGCGGCGTGGTCTCGCGGTTGCGCAGGACGGTCAGGCGGGCGCCCAGCGCGTAGAGCATATGGACCAGATTGTAGGTGAAGGAGTCGTAGTTGTCGAGCACGACCAGATGCAGTTCCTTGGGCATTTTCGCGTCCTCCTTTAGTGATTGAGCTTGAGGCCGTTGTTGGCCATTTCGACGGCGCGGAAAAGGGCGCTGGCCTTGTTGATGGTCTCCTGGTATTCGCCTTCTGGCTGCGAGTCGAAGACGATGCCCGCGCCGGCCTGCAGATAGACCTGGCCGTCGCGTATCTCCAACGTGCGGATGGTGATGGCCATGTCCATGTTGCCGTCGTAGCTGAAGTAGCCGACCGCCCCGCCGTAGACGCCGCGCGGGCACGGTTCCAGGTCGTGGATGAGCTCCATCGCGCGGATCTTCGGTGCGCCGGAGAGGGTGCCGGCGGGCAGGGTCGTGCGCAGCAGGTCGAAGGCGTCGAAGTGCGAGGTGTCCAGCTGCGCCTCGACCTCGCTGACCAGATGCATGACGTGGCTGTAGCGCTCGACGTTCATGAAGGCGTTCACCTGCACGCTGGCGGGCACGGCGGTCCGCCCCAAGTCGTTGCGCCCCAAATCGACGAGCATCAGATGCTCGGCGCGCTCCTTCTCGTCGCTGAGCAGCTCGTCCGCCAGTTCGCGGTCGCGCGCGGGAGTCGCGCCGCGGGGGCGCGTTCCGGCGATGGGGCGCAGCGACGAGCGGCCGTGCACGAGCTTGACCATCGTCTCGGGCGAGGAGCCCACGAGCGTCTCGTCGCCGATCTTGAGGAAGAAGGTGTAGGGGGAGGGGTTTATCAGCCTCAGCGCGCGGTAGATGCCCAGCGGGGAGGACTGCAGGGGCGCGTGGAAGCGCTGCGAAAGCACCACCTGGATGCACTCGCCGGCGCGGATTTCCGCGCGCGCCTGCTCCACCATCGCGCAGAACTGCGCACGCGTCATGTTGCTCTCCATCCGAAGACGCTTGCTCTCGGGGACGGACGGCGTGGCGACGGTCTCCTCCGGCGTGGGCTGGTTCAGGCGGTCGCGCATCCGGTCGATCTTGCGCTCCGCGTCCGCGTAGGCCTCGCGCAGGCTCCCGAAGTCGATGGTGTGGACGTTCACAATGAGCTTGACCGTATGGCGGAGGCTGTCGAAGACGATCATCTCGTCCGTGAGCATCAGCGCGGCGTCGGGCGTGGGAAGCGGCTCTTTCGGCGGCGGCAGCTCCTCGAAGGTGTTGGCCGATTCGTAGCCGATGTAGCCGATGGCGCCGCCCGTCAGCGGCGGCAGCTCCGGCACGCTGACAAGCGTCTCGCCGCGGCCGTGCAGGAGTTCGCGCAGGGCCATCAGCGGGATTCCGCCGGGCGCGGCCAGCGGCGTGCGGACGCCGTCGCGCTGCAGGAAGGCCTGCTTGCCGCTGGCGACGAAGAGGGCGTGGGGATTCAGGCCGATGAAGGAGTAGCGGCCGGCGCGCTCGCCGCCCTCGACGCTCTCGAAGAGCGCGACCATCTCGTCCTGCGTGAAACGGCTCAGCACCGACACGGGCGTCTCCAGATCCGCCAGATATTCCTTGTACACGGGGACGATTGCCCTCGGCTGGCTGTCCGCCAGCTCCTGGAAGCGTTCAAAAGTCGTGGTAAGCATCCTGTGCTCCGTTGTGGGTGAAGGGGTTGGGGAAAAACAAAAAAGCCCCGCCTGGCTTGTCGGCCGGGTGGGGCTTGCGTGCACAAAAAAACGGACTCAGACTTGACTATCTGCGTCCGTCAAAACCGAAAAAAAGGAAACTCAGACAAACAATACCCGGCCTTGACGGTGGCTATTGCCATCGCCAACCAAAGAAGCCGAAATTGTCGTCAAAGTTTCGCATAGCGTGCATAATGTAATGCCCGAAGGCGACATTGCAAGCGGAGAAAAATATTTTTTCGCGGCGGCAAGGGAGGGAATGGAGTCGTTCCGTCGGGGCTACTCCTCCACCGTCACGCCCAGTTCGGCGAGGGGGATCGTGACGAAGGGGCGCTCCTTCCATCGCGGGTGGGGCAGCGTGAGGGCCGGCGTGTCGCGGCGCTCGCCGTTGCAGGCGATGATGTCGATGTCCAGCGTGCGCGAGACCCAGTGGGGGTGGTCGGCGGGGCGCCCCTCCTGCACCTCGATGGCCTGCGTGACCGCCAGAAGCGCCTCGGGCGTGCCGTCCCATTCCCCTATAAGTACAATATTAATGAAGTCGGGGGCGCCCTTCTCGCAGCCGACGGCGGGATTGCGGTAGGGAGACGAGACGCGCTCCACGCGGAAGCCCGCCGTCGAGAGCGCCGTCTGCGCATTGCGGAAATGCGCCTCCGTGTCGCCTATGTTGCCTCCCATGCCCAGAATGACCATCGCCGCTTCCTCCTATTCAAAGACCGCCTTGCCGCGCGTGATGTCGTTGAGGCGCTGGCGGAGGGCGTCGGCGTCTGCGGCGGGAAGCGTTCCTGCAAAGCGCGCGCCGCCGTCGGTGTAGTCCTGCGCGGCGAGGGTGAAGCCCGCCTGGTCGAGGGCGCGGCGGACGGCGGCCGCCGCGGCGAAGGGGACCGTCACCGCCAGTGTCGCCTGCGCGACGATTTCGCGCATCTGGGCGGCGGCCAGGACGCCGCGCGCCGCGTCGCCGTAGGCGTGGACG
>CACZQQ010000082.1 GCA_902783355.1 uncultured bacterium | reverse complement strand
TGGCGGTGTTCATGAAGTCGATGACCTTTTCAAGGCAGCGCTTGACGGCCTCGAAGGAGTGGCCGCCGTGGACCATCTGGAAGTCGTGGGCGATGCCCAGTTCGTTCAGCTTCGCGTCGAAGTTCTGGTTCATGGTGCGGTCGAAGGCGGAATCGGCCGCCGCGATGAGAATCTTCATGCCCTGGAGGGAAGCCGCGTCGTTGATGGGGTTCACCTGCTTCCAGGCGGCCTCGTCGGTGCCGAAGGTGTTCGTGGCGACGTTGTAGGACTGCCCTTGCGGGAGGCCCGTGCGCGGATAGTCCAGCAGGCCGATCATGGGCGCCAGCGCCCCGAACTCCTGCGCATGCGTCTCGGCGTAGCGCGTGCAGCCGTAGCCGCCCATGCTCCAGCCGGAGAGGCCGCGGCGCGAACGCTCCGTGCTGACGCGGAAGTTGGCGTCGATGACGCGGACGAACTCCTCGATGTAGTCGTTGTAGCGCGCGTTGGGATTGGCGGGGCTGTTGATGTACCATCCGTCCTCTCCGTTGGGGAAGGCGACGACGAAGCGGGCCGCCTGCAGCAGCTTGAGGGCGTCCGCGTCCGCGACGACGGAGGCGTTGTTGCGGCCGCGCCCGTGGAAGAGGAAGAGGACGGGCCAGCGCTTCGCGGGATCGTCGTCGTAGTCGGCGGGAAGCAGGACGCTGTAGGTCATCCTCCGTCCGAGGGCCTGGCTGTCGAAGGCGCCGCCGACCACCTTGGCGGCAGGGCCGGCCGCCTCGTCGGCGCCGTCGTCCGTCTCGTTCTCTCGGCTCTCGATGCGTAGCCCGCCGGGCGTCGACGCGCCGAAGACGGCGTTGCGGAAGGGGGCGAGGTCGGACTTGCGGCCGTCGATGGTCACCGTGTAGAAGTTGGCCTGGCCGCCGGAGAGGAAGGCGGTCATCTCAAGATGGTGCCACTCGCCAGGCGTGAAGTCGCAGAGCTTCCTCCAGCCGCCGGAGAAGCCTTCGATGCGCCCATTGCCGGGCACGATGCGCAGCCACGTGTAGGCGGCGTTCGCCGCAAGCCCCTCGTACTTGCTGGGGACGAGGGCGACCGTGACAGCCTCCCCGTCGCCCTGGCTACGGAAGTCGAACGAGGCGGTCACGCTCGCCGCGCTTCCTTCGTCCTTCATGCGCAAGTAGTTGCCGGTGACGCGCGCGCTGGGGACGATGCGCATGACCTTGCCATGGTCGCCGCCGACGTCAACGATCTGCGCGTGGGAGGGCGTCGTGGCGTCCCCGCCGAAGGAGAAGCCGCCGAAATTGACGGCGGGGCCGGCCTGCGCCTTCGAGAAGTCCTCGCGGAGGGCGACCGTGGCCATCGCCGTGGCCGCGGCGGCCTTCGGGGACGGCAGCGGCGGCAGGGGGGAGGCGCCTGCGCCCGCCGTCAGGACGCGGATGTTGTCGATTTCGCCGTAGAAGTCGGGCTTGCCCGCCCCTATGGTGCGCTCGTCGCGTCCGGCGATGTAGAGCTGGGCGGAGCGGCCCTTGCCGGGCGGGACGAGGGCGTTGCGGAAGGGGACGTGGCGCACCTTGGGGCGGTCGCCGTCCATATAGATGTCGCAAGTCTGGGGATGCTCCGCGCCCGTGAGGTCGCAGACAACGCGGACGTGGTGCCACTGGTCGTTTTCGAACTTGGCGATGGTGCGCCAGCTGCCAGTGAAGACCTGGAGGGTCTTGGCCTGTCCGTCGGCCATCATCCAGAAGAGGGCGCGTTCGGGCGCGCCGACGCCCTTGTATTCCTCGACGCCGCGGTTCAGGAGGGCGATGGTGAAGGCGGGGCTGCGGCCGCTGACGCGGAAGTCGAATTCGACCTCGATGCGCTCAGGCGTGCCAAGGTCCATGTCAAAGGTGTTGGCGGGCGTGGCCCCCGAGGCGGGATGGACACGCAGCACCTTGCCGTAGTAGGGTTCGCCCGAGTCGACGACGCGGGCGTGCTGGAGGCTGGCAGGCGAACCAAGGAAGGACCAGCCGCCGGCGGCGGCGGGGCCTTCCTTGAAGCCTTCGAAGTCCTCGCAGAGGCCGGCGGCCGACGCGAGAGCGGCCGTGGCGGCCAGCACGGCCGCCGCAAGAAGGGTTGTCATGCTCTTCATGGGATCACTCCTCCACGTTTTTAGCTAATGCCATCTGGCGCAACATGTTAGAAGAACCATCCTGCGTCGCCACCAGACGGATGTCCTGCACGTCCACTGCCGAGAAGGGCATGTGGACGAGGCCCGCGCGGAAGGACCAGGCGCCCGCCTTGTCCTTGGCGTAGGGGGCGGCCAGAAGACGCCACTCCCGCTCGCCCGCTGCACGGCCATAGATGCGCAGCGACTTGACGCCCTGGCGGATGAAGGAGATCTCACGCAGGACGGTCGGCTTCGCCAGATGGATTTCAACGGCGCCCTCCTTGGCGACGCCCTGCCCCGCCATCAGCGCGGCCGCGTCGGCGGAGAGGTCGCTGCATTCGGCGGCCGTCAGCAGGACGGGCTTGGGCGGCAGCATGACGGGGGCGGGATAGTGGAAGGCCTCGCGCATGCGGAAGCGGGGGCCTGCGCCCTCGAAGCCCACGGGGATGGGGGTCTCCCACGGCCTGTCGCCATCCGTCCTGCGGCACTGCCATGTCACGTCGCTGTCCACGGTCACGAGCGTGCCGTCCGGCAGGGTGATGTTGGAATTGAGGATAAGGCCAGGCAGGGGGTCGTTGGGTTCGACGACCACCTGGATGGTGTTCTCGCCCGCCTTCAGGAAGGGGGCCACGTCGTAGGTCTCGGAGAGCATCCAGTCGCCGTCCATCCCGATGGTGGTGCCGTTGATCTGGAGGTCGTAGAGGCCGGTGGCGGTCAGGCAGACCTTGGCCTCCTTCGGAGCGGCGGCCAGCGTGAAGGTCTTGCGGAACTCCATCTCCTCGTGGAAGAGGTTGCGGGCGGCCAGCTTTTCCTCGTTCACGCGGTTTCCCCTCAGGACATTGGGCACCTGCTCCACCGTGATGACGGCATAGTCGGGATACTTGGCCTTGAAGGCGGCTTGCTCTTCCTGCGGGCCGACGAAGACGACCTTGCAGCCTGTGCGCCGCCCCATCTCGGCCCACGCGCGGATGTAGTCGAACTTGCCGAAGTCGATGCCCCAGTTGTCGAAATGGAGGACGCGGGAGCGGTCGGCTGCGGGATAGAGGAGGTTTCCGTAGGTATCGACGAAGCGGACGTAGAAGTCGGTGATGCCGCCGGCCATGCCGCGCCCGGAGATGCGGTTGATGGTGCTCAACTCGCAGGAGCCCGGATACTCCTCCATGATGGCGCGCATGTCCACAAGCTGCGCCTTCTCGGGGCCCTTGCGCTGCCACAGCCAGACGCCGCGCCATGCGGGGTCGTGCGCGCGGTAGGTCTTGGCCGTCAGATCGGCGGCGCACAGCGCCAACAGCAGGGACAACAACAGGAAATGAATCTTTTTCATGTTAGCGGACCTCCTTGTCAAACGGGGCCAGGAAGGGCGGGACGCCCATGACGCCGACGGTCGCCAGCGACCCCTTGTCCACCTGCCAGTCGCGGCCACTCAAAACGGTCGTGCTCTTGCCGTCCGCGCCGACCGCCTCGCCCCAGACGCCGACGCCTGCGGC
>CACZQQ010000081.1 GCA_902783355.1 uncultured bacterium | reverse complement strand
GCGGCCGTGCCGTCTCCGGCGTGGCTGCCGCAGGCCGCGCAGCTCTACCTGTGGGACGCGCGACAGTTCCACCTGAAGGCTGCCGCGCCGCAGGCCGGGCAGGGCGCCTGGGTGAACAGGAAATAGATACCTGCGGCCGCCGGGGGGCAAAGAGGGCGACGGGCGGCGGATGAGGCATTAAATTATGCATCATTCCCGCAGACAACCATGGAGGTTCGATGACGCTTGCTTTCAAGACATCCGGTTCAGGCGCGGCCAGGCCCTTTGCGTCCCGTGCGCGCCGTGGAGGCTCGGAGGGCGGGCTCATGCCCCTCTGCGGAGACCGGCGGCTCGGGAGCTCCCGCGCGTCGCTTTTCGTGCAGACCAGGCTTCTGAGCGGCATCTCCTGCCGCCCGTGCCTGTTTTGAGAGTTCAAGATGGCTGTTTCACCCAAGTGAAGCAGCCTTTTTTAATTTCACCGCATGAACTTCTTCAGAAACGCCATCCTTCTTGTCTGCCTGGCGGCGCTGCTGCTGGGCGGCGTCTCCTGCGCCAGCTGGGGCTACCATCCCGTCTTCGCGCTTTCGCTGCATGAGTTCAGCGACGTGGACGGCAGCCGGCTCTCCGTCGGCGTCAAGGACGTGAACCACCTCTACTCCCGCCGGATCATGAAATACGGCTTCCTGACCTCGCGGGACATCACGGCGGCGAAAGTCTACGGGCCGGAGGAGAACGGCAAATACGGGCTCTACCTGACCATCAACATGTGGCAGGCCAACGACGTGCGCGCCACCGCCTGCGCCAACAACGGCGTCCTCTTCGCCGTCCTGCTGGATGGCGAATACATCGACTGCGCCCACTTTGTGCGGGAGACTTCCGAGGGCGCCTTCGTGGTCGAGCCCGTCTTCACCAAGTACGTGGCGGAGCAGATCGCCGGCCACGCCGAACGCAATTTCGAGTACTTTTCCCGGAAGCACAGCTGGTAGGCTTCCGCGATGAATTGACAAAACAGGACAACACGGCAAAACAAACAATAGGAGCCTTCATCCATGCCTACAGAAGAGAGTTATCGGAATGTGACTGAGATGCGTGAGCTGTTCGAGGCGGCGGCCGACCGCAACGCCAATGCCATCGACGCCCTGGCGGAGGCCCTGGAGGCCGCGTCGGCGGACTTCGAGGCATGGCCGGCCGAGGTGCGCGCCGCCTGGAGCAAGGGCCTTGTGCCCGTCTGCGCCAAGCTGGAGCGGCCCGAGCGCATCACCGGCGAGGTCGAGCGCCTCATCAAGGCCCTGCTGCGCCGCGGCGTGGACACCAAGGAGGCCCGCCTGCTCTACGAGCTGCATTTCAAGTACGCCTTCCCCCGCACCGACGCCGCCGAAGACACCCTGGCCGCCATCGGCTTCACCGACGCCGGCCAGAAGGTCCCCCTGGCCGCGCGCCGCTACCGCCTCTACACCATGCTGCGCATGGGCGAGGCCGTCACCTGCTTCGACGCGGCCCACGGCAAGGGCACCGTCATCAAGTTCGACGCCGTGCGCCGCAAGGCCGCCAAGGGCGAGCCCAAGACGGAGGAGTGCCAGATCCAGATCCTGCAGGACCGCATGCGCGCCTTCGGCCTGCGCGACTTCCTGGACACCTTCGCGCTGGTGAAGCGCGGCAGCTTCCTGGACGGCGTGATGAGGCGTCTTGACGGACTCCACTGCCAGAGCGAGGCGGCGCTGGCCGCCAGGCTGCTGGAGGGCGTCGAATCCATCGCGCCTGTGACGGCGGAGGGCATCCACCGGATGCTGGTGCCCGTGCTCATGAGCCAGGCCTCCTACGAGGCGCTGGCGCGCCCCGCCGCCTCCAAGTCCGCCGAGGAGAGCCGTCCGTCGGGCGATGCGCTCAGCGAGCGTTGGGACGACAGCCGTTCCGTGGCCGAGCTGCAGACGCGCCTGGCCAATCTGCTGGCCCAGAAGCAGGGCCTGGCCCTGGCCGACCCCCATCTGGACAACATCCGCGCCCTCCTGGAGCGCGACGCCAACCGCACCGACGCCGCGCATGGGCAGCTGGCCCGCCAGTGGGCGGAGGCCGTCGCCATCCTGCGCCAGAGCGAACTCTTCAACGATCTGCTCAAGGAGCTTCTGGTGCGTCTGGACGCGGCTGGCAGCGTGGCGGTCTGGAAGGACCTGGACTTCCATGCCGACCTGCTGGACAAGATGGCGAAGGCGCAGATTCCCGGCTGGCTGAAGGTCACGCAGGAGATCAAGGGCAGCGCCTATCTGGTGGATGTCACGGTCAGGCTGCCGCAGAGCCTCTGGTGCCATGCGGAGAAGCTGCTGGACGCCACCCGCGAGCGCGCCCTCCTGGAGGAGCGCGTCTTCCAGGACTTCGCCGAGGGGCACCCCACCAACGACCACTACTGCTGGCTGTGGAAGAGCACCACGAAGGATCCGCGCAAGGCGGAGTTCCTGGGGGACGCCTACCTCCTCTTCAAGACCCTCCACCTTGACTTGCGCGGCAACTATCTGAAGAGCCAGCGCACGCTCCACAAGCTGCTGATGGACGACGCCAAGTTCCAGCAGGCGGTCATGAGGAACGGCGACGAGACCGCCGTCCAGAACCTCATCCGCTGCATCCGCCACAAGCCGCTGCTGGACGCCTCCGAGCGCCAGTCGCTGCTGGTCAAGATCGTGCGCAGCTATCCGCAGCATCGCGGCCTGGTGGAGGAGCGCTCCGCCGCGGTGCACGCCATGCGTCCGGCGCGCGCTCTCACCTCGGCCGCCTCCTTCCGCCGTCTGCAGGCCGAGCTCAAGGAGCTTGTCGAGGTGCTGCAGCCGAAGAACACGAAGGCCATCGAGGAGGCCCGCGCCCTGGGCGACCTCTCCGAGAACGCCGAATACAAGTCCGCCAAGGAGCTCCAGCGGGAGCTGGGGCGCCGCCGCAACGCCATGGAACGCCAGGTGCAGAATCTCCAGCCGACCGATTTCAGGCAGCAGCAAGTGGACGGCGTGGTCATCCCCGGCTGCAAGCTGACCCTCCAGTACGAAGGGGCGGCCGAGCCGGAGACCCAGTACCTCCTGGGCGTCCTGGACGGCGACGTGGCGCGCCACTTCCTCTCCTACGAATCGCCTCTGGGGCAGGTTCTGGTCTCCAAGCGCGTCGGCGACGTCCTCAAGGCGCCCAACGGCACGCCGCTGACCATCGTCGGAATCGAGCCGCTGCCGCAGGAGGTTCTGGACGAACTGGCGTAGTCCCTATTATATAGGTACTAAAGGAGAGCCATGCAGGCGAGCGGCGACAAGATTCTGACCATCGAGGCGGCAGTCCGCTGGCGCGAGGGGCTTCGCGCGGCGGGGCGCCGCCTCGTCGTCACCAACGGCGTCTTCGACTTGATGCACTGTGGCCATGTGACCTACCTGGAGCAGGCGGCCGCCCTGGGCGACGAACTGCTGGTGCTGGTCAACGACGACGCCAGCGTGACGGCGCTGAAGGGGCCCTCCCGCCCCATCGTGGGGGAGGGCGACCGCGCCCTCATGCTGGCCGCCCTGCAGTGCGTCGGCGCGGTGGCCGTCTTCAAGGGGCCGCGCGCCACCGAGGCGCTGCGCGCCGTCTCCCCCGACGTCTATGTCAAGGGCGGCGACTACACGGTGGCCGACCTGGACAGGGAGGAGTTCCAGGCGCTGCAGGCCTGCGGCGCGCAGGTGAAGATCCTGAAGCTGGTGCCCGGCTGCTCGACGACGCTCATCGTGGAGCGCATCCGGCAGGCGGAGGCGGCGGCGCAGGCGTCGTCGGAGGGGCAGGGCGCCTCCATGCCGTCGCTGGACGAGCGCCTCAAGGTCATCTTCGGGCGGCGCTCCATCCGGAAGTTTTCTCCGCGCGAGGTGGAGCAGCCGCTGGTGGCCTCGCTGCTGGAGGCGGCGATGGCGGCGCCGTCGGCCCGCGCCACCTATCCCGCCGAGTTCATCGTCCTGCGCGACGCCGAGGTGCGTCGGCGCGTGGCGGCCTGCCTGCCCAACGGCGGCTTCCTCGCCTCCGCGCCCCTGGGCGTCCTCATCTGCGGCGACATCTCCCGCGCCTGCCACAATGCGCTCTCCTACATGATCCAGGACTGCGCCGCCTGCATGGAGAACCTGCTTCTGGCGGCGCACGCCCTGGGGCTGGGGGCCTGCTGGCTGGGCGTCCACCCCAACGAGGACCGCATCCAGGCCCTCCGTGACTATTTCCGCCTGCCGGAGAATATCATTCCCGTCGGCGCGGCCGCCATCGGCCATCCGGGGGAGCGCAAGCCGCCCCGGACCAACTACGCCCCCGAACAGGTCCACTGCGACCGCTGGTAGGGGCGGGTCCCGCGCCGAATTGCCGCAAAATGGCATTTTGTCCCCTTTTGTCACTTGTAAAATCCGGCAGTTGGGATACATTATGTCGTTTTACTCTCTACCCGCCCCTCTTCATCGGGCGCCGGAATCGATTTTTGTTTTGTTTCATTCCAGATACGAGCAAGGAAATAAAATGCCCACCATCAACCAACTGATTCGCAAAGGCCGCAACGTGAAGACGGCCAAGAGCCGTGTCCGCGCGCTGGCCCAGTGCCCGCAGCGCCGTGGTGTCTGCCTGCTGGTCGGCACCCGAACCCCCAAGAAGCCCAACTCCGCCCTGCGCAAGTTCTGCCGCGTCCGCCTGACCAACGGGCAGGAAGTGAACGCCTACATCGGCGGCGAAGGCCACAACCTGCAGGAGCACAGCGTCGTGCTGGTGCGCGGCGGCCGTGTGCGTGACCTGCCTGGCGTGCGCTACCACGTTGTCCGCGGCACTCTGGACACCCTGGGCGTCGACAAGCGCCGCCGCGGCCGTTCCAAGTACGGCACCAAGCGCCCGAAGGCCGGCGCCGCCAAGAAGTAGTCCCCGCCGCGCGGGAGAGTGTAACACTGCGAATTTGGTAGAACCATGAGAAGACGTACAGCAGTCAAGCGCACCCTGATTCCCGATGTGCGCTACAACAACGACCTGGTCGCCCGCCTGATCAACACGATCATGCTGAAGGGCAAGAAGACCATCGCCCAGAACATCGTCTACGGCGCCTTTGACATCCTGAAGGCGAAGAAGCCGGACACCGAACCCCTGGAGTTCTTCCTGACGGCGCTTGAGAACGCGAAGCCCCGCCTGGAGGTCAAGAGCCGCCGCGTGGGCGGCGCCACCTACCAGGTGCCGCTGGAGGTCCCCGCGAACCGCCAGGTCGCCCTGGCCATGCGCTGGATCGTCACCTACGCCCGTGCCCGCAAGGGCGTCAGCACCTGCGACGCGCTGGCCGCCGAGCTGATCGACGCCTACAACAACACCGGCAACGCCATCAAGAAGCGCGACGACGTGCACAAGATGGCCAACGCCAACAAGGCGTTCGCCCACTACCGCTTCTAGTTTTCCCCTGGCCCGGAGCCGCCCCGCGCGTCTTCGGGTCTCAATGCTTCCAAGGGGCCGACTTCTCCGGAAGGCGGCCCGCCCCGCCTCGACATGGCAGATTCCGACGCCATACGGAATGTGGGCGTCATCGCCCATGTGGATGCGGGCAAGACCTCGCTGACGGAGCGCATCCTCCATCTCTGCGGCAGCATCCGCTACTGCGGCGCGGTGGACGACGGCACCACGGTCAGCGACTACCTCCTCCAGGAGCGCGAGCGCGGCGTCTCCATCGTGAGCGCCGCCGTCACCTGCCGCTGGAAGGAGTGCCGGATCAACCTCATCGACACGCCGGGGCACATCGACTTCACCGCCGAAGTGGAGCGTTCCCTCCGGGTGATGGACGCCGCGGTCGTGGTCTTCTGCGGCCTGCGCGGCGTCCAGGCGCAGTCGGAGATGGTCTGGCGCAGGGCCGTCCGCTACGGCCTGCCCGCCGTCGCCTTTGTCAACAAGCTTGACCGCGAGGGCGCGAACTTCGAGGCGGTGGTCGCCCAGATGGGCGAGCTGCTGGGCAGGGAAGCGGCGCCCGCCGTCCTGGCCTGCCCCCTGCGCGCCGCAGGGGCGCCCCAGAGCCGGGCGGAGCGTGAATCCATCATCGATTTGCTGGCGGGACGGCTGGCCGGCGGCGGCGAGTTGCCGGACGGAGCCGCCCGCGAGCGCTGCCGCCAGGGCCGCCTCCGGCTTCTGGAGCAGCTGGCCGACTGCGACGCCTCCATGATGGAGGCCTACGTGGGCGGCGGATGGCCGGACGACGGCGCCCTGCGGGGCGCCCTGCGGACGGCCGTTCTGGCGAACCGGCTGGTGCCTGTCGTCTGCGGCAGCGCCAAGACCCGCGCGGGCGTCCCCCTCCTGCTGGACACGGTGCAGGCCCTCCTGCCTTCGCCGGCGGAGCGGCTGGCCTCTCCGGCCGGAAGACGCCTCTTCAACGTCTCGCCGGCGCGCCTGAGGCGCCCCGGCGGCGGAGACTACGCCGTCCTGACGGTCGTCAAGGCCTTCAGGGGCGGCTGGCAGGGCGACTGGATGGCCGTCCGCCTCTACAGCGGAGCCCTCCGCAAGGGCGTCCCCCTTCGGGACTGCAACAGGGGGGCCGACGTGGCGGTTGGCGCGCTGTGGCGCCTGAACGCGGCGGATCTCCTGCCGCTGGAGGTGGCCGAGGCCGGCGACGTGGTGGGCCTCTCCCCCGAGGGCGGCCTTCCCGCGAATCTCCGCACGGGGGACACGCTGGTCGAGGCCGGCGCCCCCGAGATCCGGCTGGCGCGGATGCGTTTCCCCGAGCCGGTCGTGACAGTCATCTTGAACGGCGTGGACGCCACCGACCGGGCCAAGTTGCCCGCCGCTGCCGCGTCCCTCGCGGAGGAGGACCCGACCCTCCGCTGCCGCTGCGATTCCTCCAACGGCACCTGCGCCGTCTCCGGGCTGGGTGAATTTCACCTGAAGATCGCCGCCGAGCGGCTCCGCACCGAATACGGTGTCCGGACCCAGGCGGGCCGGCCGCAGGTCCTCTACCGGACCTGTTGCGGCGTGCCCGTCCGCCATCGGGGCGAGTTCCGGCGGCAGCTGTCGCCGGAGACGCTGCTGCAGGCCAGCGTGGAAGTCAGCCTGGAGCCGCTGCCGCGTGGCAGCGGCGTTGAAGTCCGCTTCGCCGACCCTCTGGCCGGCGGGGCGGCCCTGCCTCCCGGATGCCTTGAGGCATTGCGTGGGGCGGTGGATGAAGTCGTCGACGCGTGCGGCCCGACCGGCTGCCCGCTGACGGATACGCGCGTCACAGTTCACGAGGTCTCCTCCCTGATGGCGGAGCCTTCAGAACCGGTGTTCTTAACCGCGGGGCGGACGGCGCTGCTCGAGGCATACGCCCGAAGCCGTCCCGTTGTGCTGGAACCTGTGATGCGGCTCGAAGTGAGCGTCCCCGCCGACCAGACGGGCAGCGTGATGGCGGATTTGGCCTCCCGAAGGGGGCGGATCCTCAGTCACTCAAGCCTGGCCGACGGAGGCGTCCGCGTGGTCTCACGGATTCCGGTGGCAGAGATGCTCTCGTATGCCACCGACCTGCGGTCCCTCACCGGGGGACGGGCGGAGTTCTCTGCCGAACCCGCAGGCTACGAGGTCAAGCCGGAAGACGTGAAAAAAACAAGGTAAAGGAAATGGCGAACAAGCAAACCATCCGAATCAGGCTCCAGGCCTTCGAGAACACGATCCTGGACCAGTCCGTTGCGGAGATTGTCGCGACCGTCAAGCGCACTGGCGCACAGGTCGCCGGGCCCATCCCGCTGCCCACCCGCATCGAGCGCTTCACCGTGAACCGCTCCCCCCATGTCGACAAGAAGTCGATGGAGCAGTTCGAGATCCGCACGCACAAGCGCGTGCTGGACATCATCAATCCCCTTCCGAAGACTGTGGACGAGCTGAAGAAGCTCTCCCTGCCTGCCGGCGTGGACATCGTCATCAAACTCTAAGCCAGGGAGGACCAAGTCATGAAGAAAGGTCTCATCGGCAAGAAACTCGGGATGACGCAGGTCTATTCCAGCGACGGCGTCCTGGTCCCGGTCACCGTGGTGGAGTGCGGCCCCTGCACTGTCATCACCGCCAAGACGGTCGCGAAGGACGGCTACAGCGCGCTGCAGCTGGGCTTCGGCAAGGCCAAGAAGAAGAACGTCTCCAAGGCGGTCCTGGGCAACGTCAAGCCCGCCGGCCTGGAGGACAATCCCCCCATGTACATCCGGGAGATCCGCCTGGATGAAGATCCCACCCAGAAGCCCGGCGACGTGCTGACCGCTGACGTCTTCGCCGTGGACGAATACGTGGACGTGACCGGCGTGACGAAGGGCCGGGGCTTCCAGGGCGTCGTCCACCGCTTCGACGCGCAGGGCGGCCGCGAGACGCACGGCGGCGCCTGGACCCGCCGCACGGGCTCCATCGGCTGCCGCGAGAAGCCCGGCCGCATCGACCGCGGGCACAAGATGCCCGGCCACATGGGTGCCGTGAACCGCACCGTCCAGAGCCTGAAGGTGATGGGCGTCCGCCCCGAGGAGAACCTCATCCTGATCAAGGGTGGCATTCCCGGCGCGAACGGCGGTCTGGTCTATGTGTACAGCGCCGTCAAGAAGTAACCCTGGGAGGAGACTACAATGCCAACCAACGTCAATGTCATGAACCTGCAGGGGGCCGACACGGGTTCCCAGGTGCAGATTGAGGACACCTGGCTGGAGCGCGAGAAGGGCGCCCAGGCAGTCAAGGATTCCGTGGTCGCCTTCCTGGCGCGCCAGCGCTCCGGCACGGCGTGCACGAAGAACCGCGCCCGCATGAGCTCCCGCTCCCAGGCGAAGCCGTGGCGTCAGAAGGGGACGGGCCGCGCCCGTTCCGGCGGCGCCTCCAGCCCCGTGTGGCGTGGCGGCGCGGTGGCCTTCGGCCCCGTCCCCCGCGACTATTCCATCCGCCTCAACCGCAAGGTGGAGAAGCTGGCGCTTCGCCGTTCCTTCACCGACCGTCTGGACGAGGGGGCCGTCATCTTTGTGGACGGCATATCCTTCGACACGCCGAAGACCAAGGAGATGACCGCCTTCCTGAAGCGGCTCAACGCCGGCGACCACGCCCTGGTGCTGGTGGACGAGTACGATGAGAACGTGGACCTGGCCGCCCGGAACCTGCCGAATGTGCTGGTGCTGAAGGCCAGTTCGGTCAACACCTACCTGATGTTGCTCTTCAAGAAGATCATCATCACCAAGGCCGCGCTTGAACAGCTGGGCAAGCGCCTGGCGAAGGAGGCCACCAATGAGTAAAGAGTTCAACCCCTACGACGTGGTCTACACCGTGCTCATCACCGAGCGCGGCACGACCCTCTCCGAGAAGTACAACAAGTACCTGCTCAAGGTCAATCCGGCCAGCAACAAGATCCAGATCCGCGAGGCCGTGGAGGCCATCTTCCCCGAGGTGAAGGTGTCCAAGGTCAACGTGATGAACATGCTGGGCAAGAAGAAGCGGATGCGCACCGCGCGCGTCGGCAAGCGCCCGGACTGGAAGAAGGCGATTGTGACCCTCTCCGAGGGGCACATCGAGCTGATCTGACAGGGGGAGCCAACCGTCAACTTTCCGAATAGGGAGCAAATCCATCATGGGA
The DNA here is from genome assembly GCA_902783355.1 of uncultured bacterium. The sequence continues at coordinate 3,239 of CACZQQ010000081.1, read as the reverse complement.
ATCAAAGCCTACAAGCCAACCACTCCGGGACGGCGCGGGATGGTGGTCAGCGACTTCGCTGAACTGACCCGTTCGACCCCCGAGAAGTCCCTGACACACGGCAAGCACTCGACCGGCGGCCGCAACAACATGGGCCGCATCACCGTCCGCTTCCGCGGCGGCGGCGTGAAGCGCTGCTACCGCGAAATCGACTTCAAGCGCAGCGACAAGGACGGCATGGCCGCCACCGTCGCCGAAATCGAATACGACCCCAACCGCACGAGCCGCATCGCCCTCCTGAAGTACGAGGACGGCACGAAGCGGTACATCCCGTGCCCGCTCGGCCTGAAGCAGGGCGACACGGTGATGAGCGGCCCGACGGCCGAGTTCAAGACCGGCAACTGCATGCCTCTGGCCAACATTCCGGAAGGCATCAACATCCACTGCATCGAACTGGTTCCCGGCAAGGGCGCCCAGCTGGTGCGCGCGGCCGGCCAGTACGCGATCCTCCGCGCGAAGGAGGGGAACTACGCGCAGGTCCGCCTGCCCTCCGGCGAGGTCCGCCTCATCAACCTGAAGTGCCGCGCCACCATCGGCCAGGTGGGCAATGTCGACCATCGCGACATCAAGCTGGGCAAGGCCGGCAAGAAGCGCTACCTTGGCTTCCGCCCCCACGTCCGCGGCGTCGCGCAGAACCCTGTCGACAGCCCCATGGGCGGTGGCGAAGGCCGTGCGTCCGGCGGGCATCCGCAGTCCCCCTGGGGCCTGCTGGCGAAGGGCTACAAGACCCGCAAGCCTCGCAAGGCGTCTGATCGCTTCATCATCGAGCGGAGGAGGAAGAAGTAATGGCTAGAAGCATCAAGAAAGGTCCCTTTGTGGACGAGCACCTGCTGAAGAAGGTGGAGGCCGCCTCCGCCGCCTCCGGCAAGCAGATCATCAAGACCTGGTCCCGCCGTTCGGTGATCCTGCCCGAGTTTGTCGGGCAGACCTTCGCCGTGCACAACGGCAAGGCCTTCATCAATGTCTTCGTGACCGAGAACATGGTCGGGCACCGTCTGGGCGAGTTCGCCGCGACGCGCCTCTTCCGCGGCCACGGGCAGATCTCCGGCAAGTAGTCCGCTTGCCTTCTTGCGACGGGCGCGTCCTGCTCCATGCCATCCGGCAGGGACAGGGCGCGCTTTTTTTTGCGGGCGGACTGTCGTACAGTACCATAATATTATAGGAGAGGGGAGAGGATGTCGGAGAAGCGTGAGACATTGGCGAGCCGCCTTGGCTTCATCCTGCTGTCGGTGGGGTGCGCGGTCGGGCTGGGGAACGTGTGGCGCTTTCCGTCTGTCACGGGGGCCTACGGCGGCGGCATGTTCGTGCTGCTCTACATCGTCGCGCTCGTCCTTCTGGGCTTTCCCGTTCTGGTCATGGAGCTGGCCATCGGGCGGGCAGGGCGCCTCAACATGGTGGGCAGCTACCGCAGGCTTTCCGGCGGCAAGGCTGTCTGGCCGCGCCTCGCCGGCTTCGCCTTTCTGGGCAATCTCCTGTTGATGATGTACTACACCACGGTCTCCGGGTGGCTCTTCGCCTACGCCAAATACTACATCTGCGGCGCGATGTCGCAGTGCCGGACGCCGGAGGAGTGCGGCGCGGTCTTCGGGGGGCTTCTGGCGTCGCCGTGGCGTGTCGTCGGCTACATGCTGCTGTCGGTGGCGCTAGGGGCGCTTCTGTGCGCGGGCAGCCTCCGCAACACGGTGGAGCGTTCGGTCAAGTTCCTCATGCTGGCACTTTTCATCGTGCTGGCGTGCCTCGTCGTCAAGGCGATGACGCTGCCGGGCGCGGCGGACGGCCTGAAATTCTATCTGGTCCCCGACTTCCACAATTTCAGCAGCAACATCAGGGGGACGTTTTTCGCCGCCATGGGGCAGGCCTTCTTCACATTGAGCCTGGGCGTCGGCGCCATGACCATCTTTGGCAGCTACCTCGATGCGCAGAGGAAGCGCTCATTGACGAAGGAGGCTGGACAAATTATTGCATTGGATACATTTGTGGCATTTTCTGCCGGCCTCATCATCTTCCCCATCTGCGCCACTTTCGGCGTCGATGTGCAGGCCGGCCCCTCCCTGATCTTCGTCTCGCTGCCCGCGCTTTTCGGGCAGATTGCCGGCGGCCGCCTCTGGGGCATCTTCTTCTTCGTCTTCATGTCCATCGCCGCCCTGACGACCGTGGTGGCGGTCTTCGAGAACATCGTCGCCTTCCTGATCGACGAGACGCGCCTGAAGCGCGGGACGGCCGCCGCCGTCGTCGGCGTCGCCATTGCGTTGCTCTCGCTGCCCTGCGCCCTCGGCTTCAACGTCCTGTCGGGCTTCCATCCCATGGGCGGCGGAACGGGCGTGCTGGACCTGGAGGACTTCATCGTCTCCCAGAACATCCTGCCGCTGGGGGCGCTGCTGATCGTCCTCTTCTGCACGGCCGCCTGCGGCTGGGGCTGGAAGAACTTCGCCGCCGAGGTCGAGGCGGGACAGCGCTGGAAGTTCGGAGTCGTCTTCAGGTTCTACTGCCGCTGGATATTGCCCTTGATTGTCGTCGCCATCTTCGTCCTCGGCTATATTGACATGTTCACCGACCTGCTGAAGTAGGACGCTGCTTGATTGAAAATCGCCAGTCCTTCCGGCGGTTTTCAATCCTATGGTGTAGCCAGCGACTTGAGGTAGTCTCTCATGGCGTCTCTTGTGGAGAGGCCCGTGTTGCGCATCCGGCTTTCGGGTTGTTTCAGGAGGCGGGCGAGGCGGACGTAGCGGCCGCCGCCGGCCGCCGTGAAGGAGTTCATGGCGATGGTGTGGCGTCCGGGGCCTAGTCCGCTGATGTGCGCCTTCCCCTCGTTGTCGAAGGCCACGACGGCGCCGTAGAAGCCGCAGTAGGTATAGTGCTTGCGGTAGGACCACTGCTCCGTCAGGACCTCCTCCAGTTCCTCCTGCGTCAAACTTGCGACAATGATATCATTCTCGTAGGGAACGATTTGAAAGACATCCCGCGCGGTGACGGGCTCGCCTTTCCTGAGCGCCTTCTTGGAGAGGGCGCCGTGGAGCGCCAGCTCGGTGTTGGTTGCCGTGCTGATTGCCTTGCAGAATGCGAGCGCCATGGCGTTGTCGCGTCCCGGAAGCCCCTCGGCGGTGATGTCCATCGGCATGGCGGGGACGATGATTTCGTCGGCCTTCGCCTTGAGGGCGGCCAGCGGGGCGGCGAGGGCCTCCATCAGCGCGGCGTCGGGC
>CACZQQ010000080.1 GCA_902783355.1 uncultured bacterium | reverse complement strand
TGAAGAGCGACAGGACGCCCGAGACCGCCATCAGCAGCACCGTGCAGAGCCGCCCCATGTTCACAAGCCGCCGCTCGGAGGCCTGCGGCGCCACGAAGCGCCCGTAGAAGTCGTTCACCAGATAGCTAGCGCCCCAGTTGACCAGCGTGGACTGCGTGGAGACGTAGGCGGCCGCCAGCGAGGCCACCATCAGCCCGATCCAGCCCGCCGGCAGCCGCGTCAGCATCAGCGAATACGCCACGTCGCTGTGGATCTGGCTTTCAGGCAGGACGTGCCCTACGGCGGCGATGAGCGAAGCGCGGTCCGGATAGAGGACGAGGGAGCACAGCGCCACGATGATCCATGGCCATGGCCGCAGCGCGTAGTGCGCCACGTTGAAGAAGAGGGTCGCGCCCACGGCGTGCTTCTCGTCCTTGGCCGCCAGCATGCGCTGCACGATGAAGCCGCCGCCGCCGGGCTCCGCGCCCGGATACCACACGCTCCACCACACGATCGTGATGGGGATGAGGAAGGAGGCGATCAAGTCCGCGCGGCTGCCCCAGCCCATCACCTCCGTCTTGCGCAGCAGCTCCGGCGTGGCGGAGAGGCGCTCCACGAGGCCGCCCATGCCGCCGATCTCGGGCAGCCGCAGCAGGATGACCGCCGCGCCGATGGAGCCCACCATCGAGGCCACGAAGAGCACGAAGTCGCTCAGCAGGACGCCGCGCAGGCCGCTGACCGCCGAGAAGAGGGCGGTTATCACCATCGCGCCCAGGATGCTCTGCAGGGGCGTCAGGCCCAGCATGGCGGCGCCGATCTTGATGGCGGCCAGGTTGACGGAGGCCATGACGACCGCGTTGAAGAAGAGGCCGAGGTAGATGGCGCGGAAGCCGCGCAGGAAGGCGGCCATGCGGCCGCTGTAGCGGATCTCGTAGAATTCCAGGTCGGTCACCGTCCCCGAACGGCGCCAGAGCTTGGCGTAGAGGAAGGCGGTCAGCATGCCGGAGGGCAGCATCGCCCACCACTCCCAGTTGCCGAAGACGCCCTTCTCGCGCACGAAGTTGGTGACCAGGTTGGGCACGTCCGTGGAGAAGGTGGTCGCCACCATGGAGAAGCCCAGCAGCCACCACGGCATGGCGCGCCCGCCCACGAAGTAGTCCGCGATGCTCTTGCCTGCCAGCCGCGCGGCAGACAGCCCGATGCCCAGCGTGATGGCGAAGAAGGCCGCCACGATGGCCCAGTCCAGAATTGAGAGGTTGAGAAGCATGGAAAATCCTTCTAAAGGCACATTGATTCTATACAACAATAGATAAAATAACCCCTTTTTCCCATTTCGCCGGAAATCCGCTTGAAAAACAGCCCGCGCGCTGTACATTAATCATTAGCGCGGCGGGATCATGCCGTATGTTGACAGCCCCGTTCCACCTGTCCCATCCCTCTCCTTCAGCCACTGGCCCCTGGCAAAAGCCCTTTCGTCCGCAAAGCCTTGGCATGGCTTCCTCCTTCACCCCCACCCTTTCATCTCCTGACCATGAGAATCCTCTGTCTCGGCGGCACCGGCAACCTCTCGGCGGAATGCGCCCGCCGCCTTCTTGAACGCGGCGACGAAGTGACCCTCCTGACGCGCGGCCGCACGCCTGTCCCGCAGGGCTTCATCCATCTGGCGGCCGACCGCCGCGACCCCGCCGCCGTCGAAAGGGCCCTGGAGGGACTCCCGCCCTTCGACGCCGTCTGCGACTTCACCACCTACAACGAGGCGGACGCCCTCCAGATGCTCCGCCACTTCCGCGGACGCTGCCGCCAGTACCTCTTCGTCTCGACGGTCTGCGTCTACGCGCGGCCGCCGAAACGCCTGCCCGTCACGGAGGAGGCGCCGCAGGGGAACGTCTATTCGCCCTACGGGCAGGACAAGCAGCGGGCGGAGGCATGCTTCATGGAGGCCTTCCGGCGCGAGAACTTCCCCGTCACCATCGTGCGCCCCTCCCACACCTACTCCGAACGGTGGCTGCCGAATCCCGTCACAAGCGCCGGCTACACGCTCGCCTGGCGCCTGGAGAACCATCTGCCCGTCTTCCTCCATGACGACGGCCAGAACCTCTGGACCCTCACCGACGTGCGCGACTTCGCCGTCGGCCTCTGCGGCCTCGTCGGCCTGCGTGAGAGCCTCGGCGAGGCCTACCAGATCACCTCGGACATGGTGCTGACGTGGAACCAGATCATGGCGGAGATCTGCCTCGCCCTCGGCGTCACGGACCCCGTCGTCCGCCACATCCCGACGGAGCGCATCTGCGCCGTCGAGCCCATGATGACCGCCAAGCTGCTGGGCGACAAGGCGACGGACGGCGTCTTCGACTGCGCCAAAATCAAGCGCGCCGTCCCCGAGTTCCAGTGCCGGATCCCCTTCCGCGACGGCGTCCGCAACGCGGTGCGCTGGTTCCGCGAGAGGCCGGAACGGCAGCTCCCCGACCCCAAGGTCAATGCCATCTTCGAGAATATCCTCGCCAATGCGTGAGGACGGCCTTTTTGCGAAAAAACGGCGCTTGTCACTTGAAATCCGGCGAAAGCGGATTATCTTTTGCGTTGCGCCGGAGATGAAGGCGTGAAAATGGACCTGTAGCTCAATTGGATAGAGCGTCTGGCTACGGACCAGAAGGTTGGGGATTCGAGCTCCTCCAGGTTCACCATCCATTTAAGTCGTGGCGGGGTAGCTCAGTTGGTAGAGCGAGGGACTGAAAATCCCTGCGTCGCCGGTCCGATCCCGGCCCTTGCCACCACTTTCTTCAAGCCTGTGTTTCGCGACACAGGCTTTTTTCGT
>CACZQQ010000079.1 GCA_902783355.1 uncultured bacterium | reverse complement strand
GGCCTGCCCGTCGTCGTCACCTACAAGGTCAACGCCCTCACCTATCTGCTGGGCCGCCTTGTCCTGAAAATCAATACCATTACCATCGCCAATCTTGTCTGCAAGCGCAAGGTCTTCGAGGAGTTCATCCAGGGCGACTGCAATGCGGAGACCCTCGGGCGCGCCATGCTGGCCATCCTGCCGGGCGGCGCGCGGCGCGAGACATGCCTGGAGGGCATCCGCGAGTTCACCGAAAGCCTCGGCGCGGGCGGCGACGTGGCCGCCAACGCGGCGGCCGCCGTCCTGGAGCCCGAAAACGACGCGAAACAGACCTCGGCGGAAGCCTAATAAATAATTAAGGAATAAGAGCAACAAGGAGGTCCCTCTCCATGCCTATCGGCATTTCCGTCCTGGCCAGCGGCAGCAGCGGCAACTGCACCGTCGTCCACTGCGGCGACCAGGCCGTCCTCATCGACTGCGGCATCAGCTACAAGCAGGTGTGCAAGACGATGCAGCAGAGCGGCCTGGATCCCGCATGGATCAAGGCCATCCTCATCACCCACGAGCACTCCGACCACGTGGCGGGGCTGAGCGTGACCTCGCGCCACCTCGGCGTGCCCATCTTCGCCACGCAGCGCACCGCCGCCGCCATCCGGCTCCTCCATCCCAAGGAGGAATTCGCCGCCATGGTCCCCTACGCGCCCTGCAGCGACTTCACCGTGGCCGGCTTCACCGTCCACTCCTTCCCCGTCCCCCATGACGCCAAGGACCCCATGGGCTTCGTCGTCGCCCGCGAAAGCAGCAAGGTCGGCATCGCCACCGACTTCGGCGCCCCCAACCAGATGACCGACTTCCAGCTGCGCGGCTGCGACACGCTCGTGGTTGAATCCAACTACGATGTCAACATGCTGGCGGCCTCCACGCGACGGTGGGATCTCAAGCAGCGCATCCTCGGCCCCTTCGGCCATCTCTCGAACCCCGACAGCGCCGCCATGCTCGAGCGGATCCTCTCCCCCAACACGCGCAATCTCGTCCTCGCCCACATCAGCGCCGAATGCAACAAATACGAACTGGCGCTTGAAAGCGCGCAGCGCAAGCTCGCCCAGCTCCAGCGGCAGGATATCTTCCTCACCTGCGGACGCCACAGGCAGCCCATTCCGACCGTCTGGTGCTGAATTATATGTAATATATTGCAAATGAATGAGTTACAAGAAAAACTAGCCATCCGCATCGCCCCGCCCGAAGCCGCGCTGGAAATCGTGAGACGACTGCAGGCGGCGGGACACGAGGCCGTCTTCGTCGGCGGCTGCGTACGCGACGCCCTCATGGGGCGCGCCCCGCACGACTGGGACATCGCGACCTCCGCCAGGCCGGAGGCCGTCGAGGCGCTCTTCGCGCCCCACACGGTCCCCGTCGGCAAACAGTTCGGCATCATGGTGGTCGTCGCCCCCGGCGCGGTCAACTACGAGGTCGCCACCTTCCGCGGCGAGGCGGGCTATGCGGACGGACGCCACCCCGACGCCATCACCTTCGTCCCCATGAAGGAGGATGTCCTGCGCCGCGACTTCACCGTGAACGCCCTCCTCTACGACCCCGTCGGCGACCGCGTGCTGGATTTCGTCGGCGGCCTGGAGGACCTGCAGGCGCGCCGCCTGCGCGCGGTGGGCGACGCGGCACTGCGCTTCGAGGAGGACAAGCTCCGCGTCCTGCGCGCCGTCCGCTTCGCCGCCAACCTGGGCTTCGACATCGAGCCCGCGACATGGGAGGGCGTCCGCCGGACCGCCCCCTGCGTCAAGGCGGTCGTCTCCCCCGAACGCATCGCCGCCGAGATGGACAAGATGCTGACGGGCGGCCATGCACGCGAGGCCATGGCGCTGATGGAGGCCTCCGGCCTGCTGGCGGCGCTCTTCCCTGAACTGCAGGCCTGCGTCGGCGTCGAGCAGCCGCCGCAGTTCCACCCCGAAGGCGACGTCTGGCAGCATACATTGAAGCTGCTGGGCCTCCTCGACGAGACGCTCCTGCGGTGCCGCGCGCACGGCGAAGCGGAATCGCCTGCCGCGCGCTTCGACGCGGAGGGCACCCTGGCGGCCGCCGGCGAAGACGAACTGCGGGGCCTCGCCTGGGCGGGCCTCCTGCACGACATCGGCAAGCCGCCCACATTCGTCCGCGGCGAGGACCGAATCCACTTCAACGGCCACGATGTCGTCGGCGCGCGGATGGCGGTCGACTTCCTGAAGCGCCTGAGGATGCCCAACAGCCTGGTCGACCTGGTGGAGTATCTCGTCGGCGGCCACATGCATCTGATCTTGCTGCTGCAGGCGCGCCTCGCCACACGGCTGCGCCGCTACCGTGACCCGCGCTTCCCCCTCCTGCTGGAACTCAACCGGCTGGATTCGCTCGCCTCCTTCGGAGGGCTTGACAAGCAGCGCGCGCTGACCGCCGAATGGCTGCAGGAGGCCCTCAAGCCGCCGCCCCGCAAGCCCACCCTCAACGGCCACGACCTCCTCGCCATGGGCCTCAGGCCGGGCCCCGCCTTCGGCGAGCTCCTGAAGAAGGCCGAGGACCGCGAGCTGGAATGCCCCTTCCGCGACCGCGACGAGGCCCTCGCCTGGCTCAGGCAGAACCTCCCCCCGGCCTGACGCCGCTAGGAAAATTTGACAAAAATCGCCTTCCCCGCTTGAAAAATCCCAAAGGCGCATTACATTTTGCGCCGCTACAGAAAGACATGCCTTCGTAGCTCAGCTGGTAGAGCAGTTGACTCTTAATCAATTGGTCCGGAGTTCGAATCTCCGCGAAGGCACCATCATAAAGCCCCCAAGCCTAACGACTTGAGGGCTTTTTTATTGCCCCGTCTTGCCATTGCGGGAGGGTCGCGCTCCCGCGCGACCGATGGCGTGCGTAACGACGGCGCCCTCGCCGTCGAAAGGTGCGTAACGACGGCGCCCACGCCGTCGAAAGGTGCGTAACGACGGCGCCCACGCCGTCGAAAAACAAACAAAAAAAAACGCGCGGAAATCCGAAGACTTCCGCGCGTTCCACGCAAAAAGAGATTTGCCTCTTCAGACTAAGATCGTTTACAGCAGGGAGATATAAGGCAACAGCACCCTACCTGCGCCCCACGAACTCCCTCTGCGCCCGACGGTAGCTCTCCATGTCGCCGATGTCGTGGCGGCGACCGGGCATCACCATCGCGTGGACGGGAGCCACCGTGCAAAGCCATGCGATGTAGCTTCCGGGGGCGTCCGCGCCGCAGCCCGCCTCAAGCCCTTCGCGCACGCGCGCGGCGTCCGTGCCTTTGAAATAATAGAATGGCGGACAGCACCAGTGGCTCGCGGGTTCGGCGGGCGTCTCCGCCATCGCGACGACGCGCTCGCCGCCGTCAATGGCGAGGACGCCCGACTTCGTCAGCCGCGCCGTGTCGGGCTCCCAGTAGCGCATCACGCAGGAAGTCCCCTTGCTGCGTCCGTACTCAATTAGCCGCCACAGGCTGAAGTCCAGCAGGTTGTCCCCCGCCGCGACAAGCACCTCGTCGTCCATGCCGCCCTGCTCAAGGGCCAGCGCGATGTCGCGCACGGCGCCGAGGCGCGTCTCGTTGGCGGAGGTCCCGTCGTCCACGACGGCCACCCTGCCCTGCGCGCGGCCTTCCGCCCATGCCGCGAAATGCTCCGCG
>CACZQQ010000078.1 GCA_902783355.1 uncultured bacterium | reverse complement strand
CGAAGCGTCTCCCCAGACGGCGGCGCGCACGGAGGTCATGCGGAAGGCGCCTGATATGACGGAGGAGCCGTCTCCCCAGTAGAGGCGAGGCTTCCCCGGTTCGGGGCGCACTTCGCCGGTAGACACGGCCGCGCCGTCCACCATGACGAGCCTCTCGCCATCGCCGTCTTCAAGTCGCTGCCGCAGGACGCCGACAGGCGCCTTGTCATGGACAAGTCGCTGGCCCCCTCCCTATACAACTTTCTGGAGACCGTCGCGGCACCGCCTGCACCCAACCAAACGCAATAAAGATTAATAATAAGGAATAAAAGGCACATCGTCCCCCCTGCCCTGCCATCTGCCATGAAGAAGTCCATCGGCCGCCTGCTCCTGCTGTCCTTGCTCCTCGCCCTCTGCCTGAACGCCGCGCCGCCGCCGTCGTTCAGCTGGGGCGGCGTGGACGGCCTCGGCCGCACGCTGCCCTTCACGCCGCCGCGCACGCCCGCGCACAAGCGCTACGTGGCGATGTTCTACTGGCCGTGGCACTACCACTTCGCGCAACACCTGCCGCCGCGCAACGCAGGAGAGGTCGTCAAGCATAACCCATTGGCGCGCAACGATTTCAATCATCCAGCCTGGGAGGGCACGCCCAGCGGGACAAGCTACTTCTGGGGGGAGCCGCTCTTCGGCTCCTACTCCACCCTCGACACCTACGTGCTGGAAAGGCACGCCGTCATGCTGGCGGACGCAGGCGTCGACGCGATCGTCTTCGACTGCACCAACGGCACCTTCACATGGATGCCCGCCGTGGAGGCGCTGATGGAGACCTACGACCGCCTCCGCGCCCGCGGCCAGGCCACGCCCCAGATCGCCTTCATGCTCAACTTCGCGCCCAACGGCAACACGGCGGCCGAACTGCGGCAGCTCTACCGCGACATCTATGCGCCGCGACGCCATCCCGACCTCTGGTTCAGGTGGCAGGGCAAGCCGCTCGTCATGGCCCATCCCGAGGCCCTGGACGACAATCTGCAGGAGGACCGCGACATCCTGAAGTTCTTCACCTTCCGCCGCAACGAGCCGACCTACTTCGCAAAGGACACGCCCTTCCGGCGCGGCGTCTGGGGCTGGTGCTCCGTCCATCCGCAGACGCGCTTCGGCGTGCGGCCGGAGGGCGCGGCGGTGGAGGAGATGACGGTCAGCGTCGCCCAGAACGCCACCGTGCGCGGCCTGTCGGCCATGAACGACGCGCGGGGCGGCGTCTTCGGCCGCGGCTACGCCAAGGGCGACTACCGCGCCGTCTTCCCCCTGCGCAACGGCGGCACGGCGCGCATCGCGGCGGGCACGCCGGAGGCGTGGCTGTGGGGCGTGAACTTCCAGCAGCAGTGGGACTACGCCATACAGAACGACCCCGAACTCGTCTTCGTGACCGGCTGGAACGAATGGATTGCGGGGCGCCATGCCGAATGGTGCGGCACGCCCAACGCCTTCCCCGACGAGTTCAACGCCGAATTCAGCCGCGACATCGAGCCGGCGGCCGACGCCCCCTACGACCACTTCTACTGCCAGCTGGCCGCCAACGTCCGCCGCTGGAAAGGCGGCGCCACGCCGCCGCCGCCCGCGACACGGCTGGAAACGCCGCCCTCCGGCCTGGATTCCGCCGATTGGCAGAAGCTGCGGCCGGCCTACGCCGATTCCGTCGGCGACACGCCCGCGCGCGACGCGGACGGCTGGCAGGGCTGCCACTTCACGCAGCCCGCCGCCCCCAACGACCTTGTCGATGCGAAGGCGGCCTACGACGCCCAGAGCCTCTATTTCCACCTGCGCACGGCGGCCCCCATGGGCGCCCCCAACGGCCAGTGGATGCGCCTCCTCCTGGACTGCGGCGCCGACGGCGGCTGGGAGGGCTTCAACTTCATCACGCAATGGACAGGGGACGGGCGGATGGAGCTGCGGCGCCTTGACGGCCCCGCCTTCAAAGACCAGCGGACCGTGGCGGAAGTCGCCTTCTGGCAGCAGGGTTGCGAGCTGCTGGTCGTCGTCCCCCGCGCGCCCCTCGCCCTGCCCGAAACGTCAGGGAAAGGACTGGCCATCCACTTCAAGTGGTCGGACAGCCAGCCGCTGGAGGAAGGCCCGCTGCAATTCTACACCGCCGGCGACACCGCCCCCAACGGCCGCTTCCGCTTCGTCATGCGCGGAATACAATAATACCTATAGTACTATTTAGTACTATTTACATGGTGTCCGCATGCGCTGCGACGGAGTCTCGTCGTCAAGAGAACTCTATCTCTTTGCGTGCCAGAAACTTGGCATAAAGACGATGAAGACGGTGTACAATTCCAGGCGTCCGGCGATCATGATGAAGGCCAGAAGCAGCTTGGCGGGCACCGACATCCAGACGTAGGTGCAGGAGGGGCCGACCTTGCCCAGGCCGGGGCCGACGTTGCTGACGGCCGAGACGGTGGCGCTGAAGGCCGTGTCGAAGTCCATCGCGCTCAAGTAGGGCAGAAGCACCGTGCCGACGATGATGGTGGCCACGTAGATGACGGCGAAGGCCATGGTCTGGTGGACGACAGGCATCTCGATGCGCGCATGGTTCAAGGTCACGTTGGGCATCAGATGCGGGAAGACGCGGCGGCGGACTTCGCCCAGGCTCTGCTTCACGACGACGATGAGGCGCGCCAGCTTGAGGCCGCCCGCCGTGGAGCCGCCGCAGCCGCCGACGATCATCAGGAAGAGGACCAGGGTGGGCAGGCCGGGCAGCTTCCAGCCCATGTAGTCGGAGGTGGCGAAGCCGGTGGTGCTCATCATGGAGACGACCTGGAAGGCGGAGGTGCGCAGGAGGGCTTCGGGGCGGTCGGGCAGCGGCGCGCCCGTCGTGTAGGTCGCGCCCTCGCAGGCGTTCCTGTGGAGCTGGAAGGCGAAGACAAACGTGCAGAGGAGCGCCATGGAGAGGAAGGTCCGGAACTCCTCGTCCTTGTGGTAGTCGAAGGCGGCGTGCATGAAGAGCTTGATCATCAGCATGAAGTTGCACGCGCTGAAGAACATGGCCAGCGTGGCCGCCCACTGGAGGGCCGGCGAAGAGTAATAGCCGAAGCTGGCCGTGTGCGTGGAGAAGCCGCCCGTGGCGACCGTGGCGAAGGCGTGGCAGGTCGCCTCGTAGAAGCCTCCCATGCCCAGATAGCGGTAGGCGAGGACGACCGCGACCGTCCAGAGGATGTAGCAGCCCAGCATGAGGCGTGCGGTGGAGGCGATGCGCGGCGTCAGCTGGTCGTTGGCGCTCTTCAGGCCGGGCACCTCCGCGTTGTAGAGCTGCTTGCCGCCGCCCAGGGCCGGAAGAAGCATCAACACGAACATCACGAAACCTATGCCGCCCAGCCAGTTGAGCATCGACCGCCAGAAGAGGAGCGACTGCGGCAGCGATTCAAGCCCGTGCTCCAGGACACCCCCCTTCAGAAGCGGCATGCCCGCCTCGATGACGGAGGCGCCAGTGGTGCTGAAGCCGGAGGCGGTCTCGAAGAGGGCGTCCGTCGGATGGAAACGGCTGCACAGGACGAAGGGCATCGCGCCGAAGAAGACCGCCGCGAGCCACGAGAGGACGACGGAGATGAAGCCGTCGCGCAGGGGGGATACGCCGGCCGTCTCGCGGTTGCAGAGGCAGGAGAGCAGGATGCTGGCCAGGCTGCTCAGCAGGCAGGCGGCGGTGCTGACGGAGAGCCCGTGGATGGCCTCGCGGCTGTCGTGCAGCCAGAGGCCCACGCCCAGCGCGGAGAGCATCGCCAGCCCGATGACCAGGACCAGCAGTCCGACGGAAAGAAGTATCTGACGCAGGTTCATAAGGGGATTCTACACATTGCGCCGCATGGCGGCGATGTCTTGGGCGGGGGCGATGGAGACCAGCTTGTCGCCCTCCTGGAGGACCGTCACGCCCGTGGGCGTGATGACCTCCTCGCCGCGCAGAATCATCGCGATGACGAAATTGGGCGGGAACTTGCAGTCGCGGATGGCCTTGCCGGCGTATTTCGAGCGGCGCGTCAGCGTCAGGTCGGCCAGCCGCGCGTTGATGGCGTGCAGCACGGGGTCGACGCGCAGCGTGCCGCCGGCCACGAGGCGCAGGGCGG
>CACZQQ010000077.1 GCA_902783355.1 uncultured bacterium | reverse complement strand
GCGTGGAGCTCTTCTCGAAGATGAGGCAGATGTTGCGCCCGGCGGCCAGCGGGTGGCCGACATGCTCGCGGCGCCTCTTGCGCGCCTTGAGGGCGATGGCGAAATCAACCAGCCCGAGCATTTGCGCGTCCGTCAGATCGGCGAGGCGCAGGACGCTCTTGCCGTACAGGCCGAGGTTTGGGAAACGGAAGTCGTTCATGACAAAGATCCTATCTGTTGTTCAGCATGTAGTACTGCGTGATCTCCTGGTCGCGGCAGAAGATGGTGGCGATGAGGGCGGCGCGGATCCACATGCCGTTTCGCATCTGGCGCCAGTAGACGGCGCGCGAATCGTTGTCGCAGTCGGTGCTGATCTCCTTGCGGCGCGGCAGGGGATGCATGATGACGGCGTTGCGGCCGAGACGCGCAAGATCTTCGCCCGCAAAGAAATAGTCCTCCGGATTGTATCCGGCGGAGGATTCGCCGGGCTTCTTGTCCCACTCGTCCTGCAGGCGCGTCATGTAGATGGCGTCGGCCTCGGGGATCTTGCCCTTGAAGTCGGCGGTCAGTTCGTATTCGTGGCCGCTGGCCTTGAGCTGTTCCAGGATGTCGTCGCCGATCTGGAGGGCGTCGGGCGCGGCGAAAATCATCTTCACGTTGTTGTACTGCTGCAGGAGGCCGCAGAGGGAGCGGACGGTGCGGCCGCGGGCGAGGTCGCCGCAGAAGAGGACGGTCTTGCCGTCGATGCCGCCGCGCTTCTCGAAGGAGCGCACGAGCGTGTAGATGTCCAGGAGGGCCTGCGTGGGGTGCTGGTCCTTGCCGGAGCCCGCGTTGACGACGGGGATGGGGCGCTCCGTGTTGGAGAGCAGCCACGCCATGTGCTCCGCGAAGTCCTGCATGGGCGTGCGCATGATGATGAGGTCGAAGAAGGAGCTGAAGGTGCGGATGGTGTCCTCCTTGGTCTCGCCCTTCATTTCGCTGGAGATGGAGGGGTCGCGGACCTCGGCGGGCTTGATGCCGAGAATCTGGCAGGCGGAGTAGAAGGAGAGGAAGGTGCGCGTGCTCGGCTGCGTGAAGTAGAGCATGGCGCGCTTGTTGTTGAGCAGGTTGGAGAGGAAGTCCATGCCGGCCTTGCTCTTGCCGATGCGGCGGATGCGCGTGGCCAGGTCGCAGAGGCTGTCGAGCGACTCGCGGTTGAACTGCTGCGAGATGACGCAGTGGAAGGGGCGGCCGCTGTCCTGCACGAAATAGGGGGCCTTCTGGGCGAGGGGCAGCTGGTGGAACTCCTCCCAGCCGATGGACTCCAGCATCTTGCGCTTCTTCTGCTGCATTGCTATAACTCCTTTATTATCAATGACTTACATCGGCCTGTCGACAAGCTCCTGGTTCTCGGACCAGTAGGGGTTCTTGCGGGAGATGTCCACCGTGTAGGGCGGGCGATAGGCGGGCAGGTCGAGCCCGAGGACCTCGCGGCGCAGCTCGTTGACGATCCAGCGCTCTATCTTGAGGACGAGCATCTTGTGGCGGAGGCGCCCCTGCATGTCGCGGTTGAGGATGTTGGGCAGCGTGTTCGTGGTGATGATCTCGTCCACCACGTTGGCGTTGAGGTTCTCCTTGACCTCCTCCGAGGAGTAGAAGTGGGTGACCACGAAGAGGATCCTGGCGGCGCCGGCCTCCTTGAGGCGGCGGCAGCACTCCACGATGGTGCCGCCGGTGCGCACCATGTCGTCGATGACGACGACCTCGCGGCCGGCGAGCTCCTCCAGCTTCGTGGGGCTGTTCTCGGCGGCGGTGATGGTGACCTTGCGCTCGCCCGCGCGCTCCTTGGACATGATGAGGAAGCGCGGCTTGCTGCCCAGCAGCATGGTCTCGGTCTCGCGCGTGAAGGCGTCGAAGACCGCCTTGGCGAAGGGGGTCGCCCCCTTGTCGGGCGCGCAGAAGACGAGCCCCTTCTCGCTGTCCAGCTGGGCGAGGGAGGAGTGGTTGGCCAGGTAGCTGGCGTAGAGGTGGGCGGGCTGGAGGTTGAAGAAGTGGCCGTCGAACATGCGGCTGAAGACCTCGGCGACGGCGACGGAGTGGTTGTGGACCGTCAGCACCTTGTCCACGCCGCTGTCCTTGAGCAGCTGCGCATAGAGCTTGCAGGACCAGGGCTGCCCGTCGAACTTCTTGTAGTCCTTGGGCGGCCTCTGGAAGGCGACGCGGCCGTATTCGGGGCGCGGCCCGCGGTCCTGCGCGCTGTAGAAGAGGTCCGGCTCCACGAGGATGACCTGCGCGGCGCCGTTGTCCTTGGCGGCGCGCGCAATTAGGAATGTACGCATCGCGCGCGCATTGCGCGTGTGTTCGCCGGAGCAGGAGGAGACGATGATGACGGTCTTGCCGTCGAGGCCGTGGCCGATATGCTCGAAGTCGCTCTCGTCGGTGATGAAGCGGGGGCAGAACTCCGAATTGGCGAACTGCTTGTGCGCGAGGATGTCCGAGATGTCGGCCTCCTGCCTCATGTAGTGGGCGATGTC
>CACZQQ010000076.1 GCA_902783355.1 uncultured bacterium | reverse complement strand
TCGGCGAAGGAGACGCCAATGTATGCCGCAACGGCGGCTCCCATGGAATCTACAACAATAGCAGCGAGAACATGCGCTTTCTGGTCATCTATGCCAGATGTTCCTCGCTCTGAAGGCGCTGAAGCATAACGCAATTTCTTTCTTCTGTTTGTTCCCCAACCCGTAGCAAGTAGTCCGCACTGTTCATCGCGCGTCCCCGCAATCCACAGGCAACCAAAGGCCTTCAGTGCGGTTGGCGGGGAGGCGCTTGCCCCCTGCGGGAAGAAGGCAGGGGGCGATGGCGGTTTTGCCTACAGCCACTTGCCGGCGGCGGCGCAGTCCGCGATGTAGGCGAAGTTCTCCGCAGGGGCGGCTTCGCAGAGGCGGGCGAGCGTCTTGGCGTCGGGCGCGGGCAGGGCGCCGACGGAGGCGAAGAAGTCGTTGCGCGCGCGGCGGGAGGGCCACTGGCTGACGCTCTGCGCGTCCATGTAGGAGCAGTCGGCGAAGCGCAGCAGGGTGGTGTGGCCGACGAGCACCTGGGCGCCCTTGAGGAAGGCGGGCAGGTGGGGCGCCAGGGCGTCGCAGGCGAAGTCGTCGACTGTGCGCTGTCCGGGCTTGTTGCATTCGGTGCCTGCGATGGCGGGCAGCTCCAGCTCCTCGACCACCTTCATGTATTCGTTGAGGGCCTTGACCTTCTTGGCGCGCTTCTCCGGATCGGCGAAGTTCCAGTTGCGGTCGGGAATGACATTCACCAGCTCAAGTCCCTTGCCCAGAAGGCATTCCAGCTGCTCCTTCGGGTTGGCCTCGCCGGGCAGCGAGCCGTCCAGCCACGCGGCGCAGGGGAGGGCGCGGCAACTGCGGATGAGGGCGACAACCTCGTCGAGCGGCGGGAAGGTCGCCTCGCCCGGCTGCACATAGCCGAGGCCGCCCTTCTTCATCAGCTTGCCGCGCAGGTATTCGACGAACTTGTTGGTGTTGCCGGCGAGGGCGCGCAGCTCGGCGGGGTCGCCCTGGAAGCACTTGGCCCAGAAGTCGGCGGCGGCCTCGGGGCTGCCCTGTTCGCGCACGGCCACGTCATAGTAGGCGCGGACGATGTGGCGTTCGGTGGCGTTGCCCTCCGGCGTCAGCGGCAGGACGTCCCTGTCGTAGTCGAGTCGTGCGGCGGGCAGCTTCCCGTTGATGCGGTCGATGAGGGCGCGGTTGCGGCTGTGGGACTGCTCCAGCAGCCTGCCGAAGGCGGCGGCCGCAGGCGTGCCGTCGGCGGGCACGTCGACAAATCCGCTGCCCATGAAGTAGAAGACGCCCGGCTCGCCGGGGGAGTTTATTTCGGCGTTGGCGTACTCCTTGAAGAAGACGCGGCATTCGAAGGAGACCGCGGTGCGCAGGGAGAGCATGTCGCCGGCGCAGAGGAACTCCTTGAGGCCGTGCAGCACGTCGAAGTCGCAGAGCGCGGCGCCGTAGAGGCCCATGCGGCGGAACTCGTAGGCGAGGCGCGACGGCGACCAGCCCTCTCCGTTGGAGGAGAAGAAGGAGTGGGCGTGCATGTTCATGAAGTCGCTCGTCCGGGCGGGGAAGTCGGCGGTGCGGGCCAGCACCTGCAGCGCCTCCGCGCGTTCCCAGGGGCGGAAGGAGTTCAGGCTCTCGATCAAACGGTTTTCCATGTGTTCTATTCCTTATTATTAATTGGGGGTGGCAGAAAGAAAGTCATTCATTGCCTTCGGCGCCAGGCGCGCCAGGCGCTGCGGCAGCGCTTTCGGAAGCGGGCGACCACGGGCGGGCCCGCCAGCACGAGGCCAAGGCCCAGCATCGCCCATGAGAGGACGTAGACGGCGCCCGCCGCCGCATACCAGACGCGCGAGCCGCTTCTGGCGCCCATGAAGGCGCAGAAGGCGGCGCCGCCCCAGCCCACGGGCACGTTCAGCGCCACCATCAGCAGGCCCGCGAAGGCCAGCGGCGAAAGCCCCCTGAAGGCGCGCAGGCAATGCTGCGGGATGCGCCAGACGCTTGGACGGCGGCGCTCAGCCATGGCGCAAGCTCCCCAGAAGGTAGCCCGCCAGGGCGGGGACGGCGGTCTCGACGCGCAGGATGCAGGTGGCCAGCGTCACGGGACGCAGGCCATGGGCCAGCAGGAGCGCCTCCTCGGCGGGGGAGAAGCCGCCCTCCGGCCCGATCCACAGCTCGCACGCCGAAGCGGCGCGCGCCTGGTCGGCGTTGGCGGCGCCTGGTTGCGCCACGGCGGCGTCGCCGTGGCCAGAGGCGTCCAGCCGGCGCGTCTCCGCGCCCGGCGAGGCGCCGAAGAGGCCGACGGCTCCCTGCGGCCGGCTCT
>CACZQQ010000075.1 GCA_902783355.1 uncultured bacterium | reverse complement strand
TGCGCCTTCGGGGGCTTGGCGGGCTGCTGCGCCTGCGGTGGCTGCGGCTTCGATGGCTTGGCGGGCTGCGCCTTCGGGGGCTTGGCGGGCTGCTGCGCCTTCGGCGGCTTCGCGGGCTGCGCCTTCGGTGGCTTCGGGGGCTTGGCGGGCTGCGCCTTTGGCGGTTTGGCGGGCCTCGTCGACGCGGGCGGCGGCGGGTCGTGGTGGCGCCTATGGCGCATTTCAAGGACATGGCGCGGGTGCCCGTGCACAGGCGGCGGGTCGGGGTAGGTGTGGCGGTAGGTGTGGATCGTCCGCACGGTGGAATGGCGCGGCGCGTCGTCGTGGACGACGCATCCGGCCAGCAGGGCCGCCGCCATCGCGGCCGCCAGGAAGAATGTCGTGCTTGCCTTCATCGGGTGGGGTTTCCTCTTGGAGTTATGACGTGACCGTCGCGCGCTTCCGCGCACGTTCTATAATGTATTTCCTTGTACGCCATTTGCCGGAAAAGTAGTAGACGACGCCCACGAGGGCGGGGACGAGGCCTGCCAGCGAAGAGCCGTACCAGAAGCCGTAGACCCCCAGGTGGCATGTCAGCCCCAGCAGCATGGCCAGCCCGATGCGCCCCACGATGCCGTCCAGGATGCCGAGGGTCAGGTTCAGCTTGAAGTTGCCGGAGCCGTTGACGAGGGCGTTCATGGCGGGGCGCGTGCCGCAGCCGAGGAAGAGGATGAGGGCGACTGGCACGTAGGTCATGGCCGTGTCCAGCACGTCCTGGTCGGAGGTGAAGATGCCGAAGACCAGGCGGGGCATCGTCAGGACCGAGACGGCCATGCACAGCGCCGTCGCGCCGCTGACCGCCTGCGCCACGAGGATGATGCGCTTGACGCGCTCGTAGCGCTCCGCGCCGATGGCCTGCCCGATCATCGCGCTGCACGCCGTCGAGAGGGCGATGTTGATGACGTTCGCCATCAGGCTGAGCTTGTTGCCGATGCCCGTCAGCGCGCTGTAGACAAGCCCGTAGGAGTTGATCCACGAGTTGACGAAGAGCATCGAGAAGGAGATGGCCGCGCTCTGCAGCATCATGGGCAGCCCCAGCCCCAGCAGGGGGCGCAGCACGCTCTCGTCGGGCTTGAAGTCGCGCGGCCGGAACGCGAAGCCGAAGTTGTGGCGGTGGCGGTAGAGGAAGGCCAGCGCCGTGATGAAGCTGACCGCCTGGCTGATGATGGTCGCCAGCGCCACGCCGAAGAGGGCCCAGTGGAAGCAGATGACGAAGACCAGGTCCAGGACGACGTTCAGGCAGACGGAGATGGAGATGAAGATGAAGGGGTGGCGCGAATCGCCCATGCCGCGCAGGATGGCGCTGACGATGTTGTAGCCGTAGGTGAAGACCAGGCCGGACATGCAGACCATCACGTAGGAGCGCGCGTAGGGGAGCGCCTCCGGCGGCGTGTTGATCCAGCCCAGCAGCAGGTCGCACAGCAGGATGCCGCACAGGCCGAAGACGAGGCCCGCCGTCCCCAAGAAGGTGAAGAGGGTCCCGACGGTGCGGCTGACCTGCTCCTTCATGCCCGCCCCCGTGAACTGCGAGATGATGACCTGCCCCGCGTTGGAGAAGCCCATCGACACGAAGGCCATGAAGTGCATCACGTCCCCGCCGATGGAGGCCGCGCCAAGCCCGTCGCGCCCGACGAAATGGCCCACCACGATCATGTCGGTGGTGTTGTAGACCAGTTGCAGGAAGCTTGAGAAGAGGAGCGGCATGGCGAAGGCCAGCAGCGTCCTCGTCACAGGCCCCTGGTTCAGGTCGCGGCTGATTTGGGGTCCCTGGGGCATGGCGGTCGTTTGGCGGGTTGCGGGCATGACGTCAAAATATAGCATTTCGTCTCTTGGCGCGGCGGCATCGGCGTCAAAAAAGGGCTTTCGCGGCCCCGATACGGGAGAGCGGCTTATATTAGCGACGGTTACGTCGGCCAAAGCCTTTCCCCCACCCCAAAATCCACCATCTGTATGTTCACAGGTAAATACATTGTTGTCGGCACCGTCTCGGACGACCCGCTTGCCATTGACATCGCCCACTACATGAGGCAGGAGGCCGACATCTCGGACATCCTCGCGCACAAGCAGTTCGCCAATTCGGAGTTCTGCCCCCGC
>CACZQQ010000074.1 GCA_902783355.1 uncultured bacterium | reverse complement strand
GTGGTCGGGTTCCGGAACTGCTACGGACGGAGGGATTTCAGCGTCCGTTCCAGTCGTTTGCACCACCGGAGCCTGTGGCTCGTGCGTACTCGCGTCCAGTACATTAAAGGAGACGTCCATGACGCGCAGGCCTGCCGCCATTGCGCCGCCCATCACGAAGGTGGCGATAAGTCCAAGCAGCAGCGGCAGCCAGTAGGGAGCCGTATACTCCCGCAGCAGGCGCCACATGTTGTGCGACACGCCATGCTTCGGGATGCGGTATGCCTCCGGGTCTGTTTCGCGGCGATGACGATGGGGACGGTTGTGCGACACGGAATTCCTTATGCGGTCAGTTCACGGAGCGCGGCGGCGACGGCCTCCTTCTGCTCCATGGTGAGTTCGGGGTAGATGGGAATGGCAAGCGTCTCTGCGGCAGCGCGTTCGCTTTCGGGGAAGTCGCCCGCCTTGTAGCCCAGCGAGGCGAAGCACTCCTGCAGATGCAGGGGGATCGGATAGTAGACGGCGCAGCCGATGTCGCGCGCCTTGAGTCCTTCCCACACCTTGTCGCGGCGTCCGCCCTTGACGCGGATGATGTACTGGTTGTAGACGTGGCGCGTGGTGTAGGGCGCCTCGGCGGGCAGCACGAGGCCCTCGCAGTCGCCCAGCAGGCGGCGGTAGTCGGCCGCGTTGCGCTGGCGCGCGGCCGTCCAGTTGTCCAGATGCGGTAGCTTGGCCAGGAGCACCTGCGCCTGGAGGGCGTCTATGCGGAAGTTGGAGCCGATGAGATGGTGGTGGTACTGGGGCGCCATGCCGTGGTTGCGCAGAATGTGGAGTGTCTTGTCGCGGGCCTCGTCTTGACACAGGACCATGCCGCCGTCGCCGAAGCAGCCCAAGTTCTTGCTCGGGAAGAAGGAGAGGCAGCCGTAGTCGCCCATGGCGCCTGCGCGGCCGGCCACACATTCGGCGCCTATCGCCTGGCACGCGTCTTCAATGACGACCAAGTTGTGCTTCTTTGCGATGGGCAGGATAGCCTCCATGTCGGCGCACTGTCCATAGAGATGGACAGGAATGACGGCGCGTGTGCGGGGGGTTATTCTGGCCTCGATGGCGGCGGGGTCGATGTTGAAGGTCACGGGATCTATGTCCACGAAGACGGGCGTTGCGCCGACGCGGCAGATGGCGCCAGCCGTCGCAAAGAAGCTGTAGGCGGTCGTAATGACCTCGTCGCCATGGCCGATCTTCTCGGCCATGAGCGCCACCAGCAGCGCGTCGGAGCCGCTGGTCACGCCGCAGGCGTAGGCGGAACGGCAGTAGCCCGCCAGGCGTGCCTCCAGGGCCTCGACCTTCGGGCCGAGGATGAACTGCTGCGAGGCGTACATGGCTTCCAGTTCAGGCAACAGCGCGTCCTTGAAGGCCAGATACTGCTGCGTCAAATCCAGCAAGGGAACTTTCGTCATCGTGGCAATCTCTCCATGTGGGGATCCTGTTCTTGTCGCCGGCGGGCCGAAGAGCACTTGGGCGCGGGCGCGGACATTAAAACTGACTAAATGTAATTCCCTTTGCCAATTTTTCCCGAAAACGGCCAACTTCATTGCCAATTTGACCCTTTCCCGTCGCATAAATTGAAACATGCGTTATATTATATGCGGTTTAGACTGTCAAACCAGTCCGACCATCCCACTTGACCGCCCGAAAAGGGGCTGTAGATAACTCTGTTCACATCCTGTCCATAGCCTGTAGGGTCGCTGTAGAAAATCTTTTCCTACACCTGCGGCTACAGATTATCTACACTCCTATCTACAAAGGCAATTTCTTGATTACCAGTATGTTACACAGGCTCTTTACAGAAAGTGGCCTTCATAATACTGATAATCATAGATCCTTTAATAAAGGTAATAGAGAACACAAGGAAGCAAGAACATGAAATTCGTCGTCACCTCCGACAATCTGAACGCCGGCCTGCGCCGCGTCATGAATGCCATTTCCCCGAAACCGCAGACGCCTGTCATGGCCAACGTGCTGCTTGAGGCCAAGGAAGGTCAGTTGACCCTGACCGGTTCCGACAACGAGCTGCGCATTTCGACCGCCGTGGTAGCCATGGTTCTTGAAGAAGGTGCTATCACCTTGCAGGCCAAGAAGTTCGGTGAAATCGTCGGCGCTCTGCCCGCCGGTGACGTGACCATCGAGGCGGTGGCGGACGAGGAGAACACGGTCCTGCTGAACTGCCAGAAGTCCAAGTTCCGCATCCATGGCGTGAGCGCTGCGGAGTATCCGCAGGCGGATGCCTTTGCGGAGGAGTGGAGCTTCACCATCGGCGGCAAGGAGCTGGTGGATTCGCTGGCGCGCGTCTCCTATGCGCGCAGCGACGACGAGAACCGCAAGGCCCTCAACGGCATCCTGCTCTCCATCCGCAGCGGCATCCGGACCTTCGCCGCCAGCGACGGCCGCCGCCTGGCCCTCGTTGAGAACAACCTGGAGAGCGCGGAGAACGCCTCCGAGCGTGACGGCGAGATCATCCTGCCCTTCAAGGCGGTCGCGGAGCTCATGCGCTCTGTCGACCAGAGCAAGGCGGTGGTCGTCCACCTGACCCAGTCGATGGTGATCTTCGAGAACAACGTGACGACTATCCGCAGCAAGCTTGTGAGCGGCGCCTACCCCAACTACCGTTCCGTGATCCCGCTGAACTTCGCCCGCGAAATCGAGATTCCGCGCGCCCTCTTCATCGACGTGCTCAAGCGCATCTCCATGGTCAGCACCACCGTGGATGGCTCCGAATCGGTGACGCTCGACTTCACGCCCGGCCAGCTCCTGATATCTGCCTCCTCCTCAGAATACGGCGAAGGCAACGAGACCATCGACATCGCCTACGAGGGCGAGCAGCTGGTCATCTGCTTCAATCCCAAGTTCCTGCTGGATCCCATCAAGACATTGGCCTGCGACCAGTTCAAGATGCGCCTCAACGACAACATGACGCCGGTCGAGCTGACTGGCGACCCCGGCTTCATCTACATCCTCATGCCCATGCACCTGTAGTTTCACGGGGAGGCACAACCAAATGAACGGAAAGAACTTCGCCATCCGATTGAAGGTCTCCCTGGCCGCGCTTCTCATCTGCGGCGCCTGCGTCCAGGCGGCTCCCTTCATGCATGGACAGTCGAACCAGGAGGCGACCGGACTGAACTTCATCCAGGCGGCCGGACAGGATCTGCTGGCCAAGCTCGCCGACAGCGAAGAGCCCGGCGAATTCAACGGCGCCGACGTGGCGCGGCCCGTCCTCCGGATCGGCGGCGATTCCGGCATGGAAAAGATCACCCTGCCGAATTCCATCATGGCCGTGGACGGCATCCTGGCCAACAGCGGCAAGATCATCCGCGTCTTCGTCCTTGTCAAGGGAGACGGTATCACGGCGGAGAACGGCCTCTGGTCCGGCGCCCCCGCCGTCAAGCTGGAGCTCTTCGACGCCTTCGGCAACTGCGTGGCCACAGGCGAAAGCCTCTTCAAGACGCGCGGCACCTTCCCCTGGCACGCCTACTACGTGGACATCGCCATTCCGAAGAACCTCCAGATGACTGCCCCGAAGGGCAAGGCCGGACAGGAGAGCGTGGTGGCCGACGACGGCCTGGGAGACCTTTTCGGCAACCTGCTTTCGGATGAAGAGGAGGTCACGCGCGCGGCCGGCCTCTACATGACCCTCTCCTGCACGGGCGGCGGCACCGCCTGGTTCGCCATGCCCTCCTTCCAGAGCCAGGGCGGCCTGGACGGCGGCACCAAGACCGCCGTCAACGGCAGCTTCGCCCCCAACGACGAATACGACGAACTGCCCATGATGCTCTTCTACGGGCTGCCGACGGAGGCGCAGAACGCCTACGCCTTCCTCAAGGGCAACAAGGCCCAGAAATCCCTCCTGAGCATCAAGAACATGACCGACTACGTGAAGGCCAACGGCACCGACTGGTTCCATCTGCAGAACGGCATAGCCAACCTGCCCTTCCTCTACCACGAGGCCAGCAAGACCGTCGAGTTCGAGGACGGCTGGCTGGACGCCTTCGCGTCGGCCCTGGAAAGCCTCCAGGATCCGGAGACTGGCTTCTGGCTGACCAACGGGCAGCCTGACCTCATGGCGACCGCCGCCGTCGTCAACGGCTGCTACGCCGCCACCTGCGTCCCCCACAAGGACATCACCGTGGACACGCCCTCCCGCACCATGGGCGAGGGGCATACCCTCAAATACGGCGACAAGATCATCCAGACGCTGCTGGCCGCCCGCGTGGAGGGCAAGCCGGTCTGGAACGCCTACGCCTTCAAGGGCGCCGAAGTCGGCGGCGCCGATGGCCAGACGCGCGGCGACCTCGTGGCCACCGCGGCGGCCGTCCAGCTGCTGGCCCGCGCGGCCGCCACATTGGACGAAGGTAGCGAGGCCGCCGTCCAGGCGGACAAGGCCATTGCCCAGGCGTGGAAGTACGCATTGCGCCATTTCCTGGTCACCGACGGCAAGGGCCTCTGGATGGACAACGACCAGACGAGCGCCACAAGCGCCCTCGGCCGCGGCTTCTTCGAACTGGCCGAAGGCGCGCGTGTCCTGGAGGACCGCGTGAATACCGCCCTGCCGCGCCCCGTCGTGGAGGGGACGGTCTCCATGGAGGATTCCACGAAGATTTCCGTCCGCTGGCCCAAGCCTGAGAAGGAGCTGGTCGCCGTCCGTGTCTACTACGCGCGCCGTCCTGCGCCTGGCGTGAAGTTCATCGACAGCCGCTTCATGGTGGGCGTCATCGAGAAGAAGAACGTTCTTTGGAATGAAGACCCCTACGTCATGCTGCGCAAGATCTTGCAGGCGGCGCGCAACCAGTGGGGCATCACTCCCGACAAGGTGGGCGCCAACTACGTCCACTTCAAGCTCGTGATGCTCCCCGCCAAGCTGCCGGTCGCGCTCGGCGGCAAGGGCCTCCTCAAGGCCAGCGCCCCCGACAACATCGCCGCCGAGGCGGAGGACATGGGCTTCTACGCCGCCGGCGTCAACGCCTACGGCGAAATGACTCCCGTCTTCTCCCTCACTGGCGAGGAGCTCTTCAACGACGAACCCGCCGAGGAGGAGTCCTCCGAAGACGAAGAGGCCTCCGAAGAGTCCGAAGAGGAAGAGACCTTCGAAGAAGAAGAGGAAACTGCTGAATAATCCGGAACCTTCGGAACCTCCGGAAAATCCGGAACCTCCGGAACCTCCGGAACCTCCGGAAAATCCGGAAAATCCGGAAGTCCTTCACAAGGTCAAGCGAAACCACAATGAACTCCACAAGACATAACTTCACGCTCATCGAGCTGCTGGTGGTCATCGCGTTGATATCGATTCTGGTCGGTGTCACGGTGCCTGTCTACACCCGCGTCATGACCGGCAACGCGGTCTCCTACGGCATGCGCCAGGTGGTCTC
>CACZQQ010000073.1 GCA_902783355.1 uncultured bacterium | reverse complement strand
GGCCTGCCGCAGCCCAAGTCCATCTTCGCGCACGGCTGGTGGCTCATCGACGACAGCAAGATGAGCAAGTCCGTCGGCAACGTGGTCAGCCCCATGGACATGGCGGACAAGTACGGCATCGACGCCCTCCGCTACTACCTGATGGCGCAGATGACCCTCGGGCAGGACGCCAACTTCTCCGAGCTGAGCTTCTGCCTGCGCTTCAACGCCGACCTGGCCAACAATCTGGGCAACCTGCTCTCCCGCGTCGTCACCATGCTCCACAAGAACTGCGGCGGCCTCATGCCCGAGGCGCAGCCGCTGACCGCCGACGAGAACGACTTGACGGCGGCCTGCCGCAGCGCCGCCGCCGAGATGCGCGCCTGCGTCCTGAACATGCAGCTGGACCGGGGGCTTGCCGCCGTCATGGCGGCCCTGAACGCGGCCAACCGCTACTTCGACACGATGAAGCCCTGGGCGCTGGCCAAGGAGGGGCGCACGCAGGAGCTGGCGCGCGTCCTGCGCAACACGGCCGAGGCGCTGCGCCTCGCCGCCGAGCTGCTGACCCCCGTCATGCCCGGCAAGATGGCCTCCCTGCGCACCTTGCTGGGCGCCGGCGACGCGCCCCTGTGCGTCACAGGCGGCGAAGCCGAGTGGTTCGGCCTGAAGGACGGTGCCGCGGTCGGCCAGATCGAGGCGCCGCTCTTCCCGCGCATCGAGCTGACGCCCGAACTCAAGGCGCAGCTCAACCAGATGAACCAGGCCGCAAAGGCAAAAAAATAAGCATAGTTCGCAAAAAAGCACGCGCATGTGTTGAAAAGTCGTCCTTTTCGGGTATAATAGACAGACGGGAGTCTCTGCGCGCCCAAACCTGACAACCAGGAGATGATTCACAAATGATCAGCGACAATGATACACTCAAGATCTATATGCAGAACATCATGAACTATCCCCTGGTCAGCCCGCGGGAGGAGATCAAGCTGGCCAAGAGGATAGCGCAGGGGGACGCCAATGCGCGAAGCACCCTCATCAAGGCGAATCTGCGCCTTGTCGTCAAGATCGCGCACGACTTCAAGGGGCGCGGCCTGCCCCTGCTGGACCTCATCAGCGAGGGGAACATCGGCCTGATGCGCGCGGTCGAGAAGTTCGACCCGCAGAAGGGCGCGAAGCTCTCCAGCTATGCGGCCTGGTGGATCAAGCAGGCCATGCGCCGCGCGCTGGCGAACCAGGCCCCCATCATCCGCGTGCCTGTGCAGTCGGCCGTCAAGATGCAGAAGATCCAGGCGGCGAAGGTGCGCCTGGCCAACAGCCTGGGCCGCCAGCCCACCAGCCGCGAGATCGCGACGGCGGTGAACCTGACCGTGCGCACGGTCAACGGCCTGCGCAACGGGCGGGCCTCCACCATCTCCATAAACACCCCCATCCAGCAGGATTCCGACGGCGAGCTGGTGGAGATCCTGCCCGACACCAAGAGCCACCAGCCCTCCGAGATCGTCAGCGAGACGGAGACCATGGAGAAGCTCCACGACCTGCTCTCCTGCCTCGACGAACGCGAACGCCAGATCCTCGACTTCCGCTTCGGCCTGACCACCGGCGTCCCCAAGACCCTCGAAGAGGTCTCCGCCGCCATCTCGCTGACCCGCGAGCGCGTCCGCCAGATCCAGAACAACGCGCTGGTCACGTTGCGGACCCTCCTCAACGAGGAGCCCCATCCGGGCCAGGCCGCGCTCATCGTGGACAGCCGTCTCAAGGAGAAGAAGCGCGCCAGAAGGAATCTCCGCTAGCACCAGGGAAGGCCCCTTTCGGGGCCGTTGCCAATGAGGAGTCGTCTTTCCCCTGCGGGGTCGCAAGGCCCCGCCACAATATCCAAAGACCGACAGGCGGCAGCGAGTGCCCCCTGCACGGCGATATGAGATATCCGGGTCCCCCGGACAACGCCAGAACCGAATCACAGAACAGACGCCTATGCTCCAAGAAAACGACACCATGCGGCTCTACATGCAGAGCATCGCCCAGTATGAGCTCATCAACCAGAAGCAGGAGGCCGAGCTGGCCAAGCGCATCGCCAAGGGGGACGAGGGCGCGCGGGAGGCGCTCATCCGCAGCAATCTGCGCCTGGTCGTCAAGATTGCGCACGACTACAAGGGCCAGGGCCTGCCGCTGATGGACCTCATCAGCGAAGGCAACATCGGCCTCATGCGCGCCGTGGACAAGTTCAACCCCAGCAAGGGCGCGAAGCTCTCCAGCTATGCGGCGTGGTGGATCAAGCAGGCGATGCGGCGCGCCCTGGCCTACCAGGCGCGCATCATCCGCGTCCCCGTCCAGTCGGCCTGCAAGCTGGGCAAGATCCAGAGTGCCAAGACGCGTCTGACCCAGACCCTCGGCCGCACGCCCACCAACCGCGAGATCGCCAGCGCCGCCAACCTCACCGAACGCACTGTCACAGGCCTGCGCAAGGGCCGCACCGCCACCGTCTCCCTCTTCGAGCCCATCCAGAACGGCACCGACGGCGAGTTCAAGGACGTCATCGCCGACGAGAAGGTCCACTCCCCCAGCGAGATCATCGAGGAGAACGAGACGATGGACATGATGCTCAAGCTGGTGGACAAGCTGCCGGAGCGCGAGCGCGTCATCCTGAAGCTGCGCTTCGGGCTGGGCGGCACGAAGGCCATGACCCTGGAGGAGGTCTCCCGCGCCATCGGGCGCACCCGCGAGCGCGTCCGCCAGATCCAGAACCAGGCGCTGGAGACCCTGCGCGCCGTCATCGAAGGCAAGGGCACGCTGGAGGAGCTGCTGCCTGCCGACGACGAAGACTAAAGCCGCTGAAGAGCCTATCCCCCTGAAGCCTATCTTCTTCCGGAGATTCCGGACCTTCCGGAGATTCCGGAGATTCCGGAGATTCCGGAGATTCCGGACCTTCCGGAGATTCCGGACCTTCCGGAGATTCCGGAGATTCCGGATTCTTTCTTTTCTGTCCTGTTCCGGCAACGCAAGTTGCCGGTCTTTCTTTTGGCTGAAAACGCATAGTTTATGGCTAAAATCTGCAAGAATTTATATTTTTCATCAATATAGTATGTGGCAGTACGCGTTTTCATCCAACGAACTGCCAACCAGAGGAAAGAGGATCCATGCGTCAGATTGTGATGTTGGGGCCGCGCAAGAGCCATGTCGTGGACGTGCCCATGCCCGTGATGAACGACGACCAGATGCTCGTGAAACTGACCTACACGGGCATGTGCCACTCCGAATGGCATCCGTGGAGCGTCGCGCAGGCGGGCGAGACCTTCGGCCACGAATCCGTCGGCGTCGTGGAGAAGGTCGGCCGCAACGTGCGGGGCTTCAAGGCGGGCGACCGCGTGACCGGCCTGGGCGGCGGCGGCTACAAGGAGTACGCCCTGATGAGGCCCGAGCAGACCTGCCATGTGCCTGACAACCTGTCGGACGTGGACGCCATCGTGGAGCCGCAGGCCTGCCTGCTGAGCGCCTGCGGCAAGATGATGCCGGTCCTGCCTGGCGACGCCATCGCGGTGGTCGGCTGCGGCTACATGGGGCTCGGCATGATCACCCTCTTCAAGGTCTGCGGCTACGGCCGCATCGTCGCCGTCGACAAGCGGCCCGAGGCGCTGGAGAACGCACGCCACTGGGGCGCCACCGAATGCTACAGGCCGGAGGAACTCCCGCGCGAATACATCCTGGACTGGGAGAACATCCGCACGCCCGACCTCTCGCGCGACGGACACGCCGCCGACATCTTCGGCATCGGCTTCAAGAACGTGATGGAGTTCACGGGCACGCAGGACGGCCTTGCGCTGGCCGGCACGATGGTCTGCGCCCACGGCCGCCTCGGCATCGGCGGCTACCACAACGACGGGCCGCGCGCCGTCGACTACAAGCTGTGGAACTACAAGGCGATCACCACCATCAACTGCCACGAGCGCCGCATCGACTACGAGGCCACCCTCTGCCAGAGATGCCTCGACATGCTTGCCTCCGGACAGTGGAACTACAAGGGCGTCACCAACCACATCTACGAGATGGAGGAGTTCGACCGCGGCAACGAGGAGATGGCCGCCCACACCGCAAACTTCATCAAGGGCGCCGTCCGCTGCTGACCCACAAGCCCCTCTATTAATATGTACTGTACACGAATCGGCCTCGTCGGCTGCGGCCGCCGCGTCGAGTTGCAGACCACCTGCGAACGGCCCGCGCCGCTGCCGTTGGGGCTTGAGGAGGGCGAAATCCGCTAGACGTGCCATATTATGGCTGTTTGCAGGACGATTGTCAACAAAACCACCCACAGGGAATGAGACGATGGACAACGAAGTGTACCGCAGGAAAGTCTATGGCGCGTGGCTTGGCAAGGCCGTTGGCGGGACGCTGGGCGCCCCCTACGAAGGCTTCGACGGCCCCTTGTCGCTCGATTTCTACGATCCCGTGCCGACGACCATGCTCCCCAACGACGACCTCGACCTGCAGGTCGTCTGGGCCTGCCGGCTGGCCACCGACTGGAAGGGCGTCATCGACCGCCGCAACTTCGAGAAGGCATGGCGCGAGAACATCCATTTCTGCTGGGACGAATACGGCGTCTGCATCCGCAACCTCCAGCTGGGCCTCCATGCGCCGCAGACCGGCGAATACGACAACGCCTTCACGGACGGGCTGGGCGCCGCCATCCGCTCCGAGCTGTGGGCCTGCCTCGCCCCCGGCGACCCCAAGCTGGCCGCCGCCTACGCCTACGAGGACGCGTGCCTCGACCACCACGGCAACGGCATCTACGCGGAGCAATTCCTTGCGGCCCTAGAGAGTTATCTCTTCACAGGCAATGACCTCGCGCAAGCCATCGACGCGGGCCTCTCCGTCATTCCGTCGGCCTCCAGATTGGCGACCGCCATCCGCGACACGCAGCAGTGGTGCGCCGACCTGAAAGACTTCTGGCAGGTGCGCGTGCGCATCATGGCCACCCACGGCAGCGACAACTTCACCGACGTGACCATGAACCTCTCCATGGAGGTCGCCGCGCTGCTGCTGTGCGGCGGCGACTTCTCGAAGGCCATCTGCCTGGCGGTCAACGGCGGCAACGACGCCGACTGCACCGGCGCCACCGTCGGCGCCATCATGGGCATCCGCGATCCGGGCTGCATCGGCGAAAAGTGGCTCAAGCCCATCGGCACGCGCCTTGTGCTCAGCAAGGAGATAACGGGCCTCAATCCGCCCGCCGACCTGGACGGCTTCACCGACATGGTGGTCGGCCTGCGCGAGACGGCCGTCCTCAGGCCGACCGTCGAGGAGCAGCCGCCCGTCGCCCGCCGCGTCCACGTGCGCGTCTGCGACGCCGCGCCGTGGTGCATGAAGGACTTCCGCAAGATGCCGCCCGCCTTCGACGAGAAGAGCGCCAAGTCCGTCGCCCTGAGCGGCAACTATGTGACGCTTGACCTCTCCGACCTGCCGGCCAACGCCTTGCGCCTCATCGAGATGCCCTTCACGCTGAAGAGCGCGCGCGACATCAAGGTGGTCGTCAACAGCCCGGGCGTCATCATGGCCTGGCTTGACGGCGAATTGCTCTTCCACCGTGACGGCGGCATGTTCGTGCCCGCCTTCCACCGCACGCCCGCCAACCAGTCCGCCATCGTGAAGGACGCCGCGGCAGGCCCCCACACGCTGCTCTTCGGCATCCGCCCGACGGAGTCCTCCGGCAGCCAGGTGCCCGTCCTCTTCGGCATCGGCGACACCGCCAGCTTCTGGCTGCCCGAAGCCCTCTGACGGCCCCCATGGCATTGACTGACCGACAGCCGACGGGGCAGAGCGAGCCCATCCCGCTGGACGCCGCCTTCCCCGTCTCGCCGCCGGACATCAACGTGCGCGGCGAAGTCCCCCGCTGCACGCCCCATCTGCACGACTGCCCCGAATTCGGCTACTGCTACGACGGCTCGGGTCTCTTCGTCGCCGGAGAGCGCATCTTCCCCTTCCAGGCGGGGGACGCCATCTTCGTCTCCTCCCGCGAGGTCCACATCGCCCGCGCCACGCAGGGCGCCCATGTGCGCTGCGGCTGGTTCCATTTCGACCCCGCGGGACTCTTCCGCGGCCTGGCCCTTGGCAGCGCAAGATATCTCGACACGGAGCGCTTCAGCGGCCCTGCATTTCGCAATATTCTGTCCTGCAAGGAGATGCCAGAATTGGCGGCGACCGTGCACGCCGTTTTGGAGGAACTGCGGACACGGAAAGACGGCTGGCAGGAGATGGTGCGGGCGCGCCTCTGGCTGGCCCTCCAGCTGCTGGACCGTCTCTATCCAGACCTCCAGCCACCGGCAGACGGCAGCGCCAGATTCACAGGCGCGGAGATGGAGCGGCTCCTGCCT
This sequence comes from uncultured bacterium, assembly GCA_902783355.1. Next base: position 602 of record CACZQQ010000073.1, on the reverse strand, counting down.
CTCCTGCGCCATATCGACCAGCACTACGCGGAGGAACTCGACATGGACGACCTCTCACGGCGTTTCAGCATGAGCGGCTCCACGCTCCGACGCCTCTTCCACGGCGTCATGGGCTGCTCCCCAAGAGCCTATCTGACGAACTTCCGCCTGAACATGGTGCTGACCATGCTGCGCACGGACGACGACGCCATCACGGAGGTGGCCGCCAAATGCGGCTTCCGCAACCTCTCCAACTTCAACCGACAGTTCCAAAACCGCTTCGGCTACAGCCCCCGCCAGGCCCGAAAAGAGGCGCGGTAGCCCCCGGCGGCCTGCGCCGACAAGGCCAGCTTCCGGAAATTTTGTTAACAATTTCCATTTGCAACATTCCAATCCAATACTATATTAGGGCAGATTCTCACCTTTCCAGTCCCCACAGCAATCTGCCATGAGACGCCTCCTCATCCTGCTGACGCTTCTTTCCGCCCTGCTCCTGCCAGCGGCTTCGACCTATCTTGAATGCGGCTTCGAGGAGCCGTGGAAAATCACCCCGCAAGGGGAGCATCCCGCCTTTGGCGTGCGGACGGCTCCCCTGCCGGAGGACTTCACCATCGTGGAGGAGG
>CACZQQ010000072.1 GCA_902783355.1 uncultured bacterium | reverse complement strand
CTGAAAATGACGCCCCTGGCGGCTGGAAACTCGGCAAATGGCTCGGTCTCCTCCTGATCCTCCTGGGAATCGGCGGATGCTCCATATTCAATGCAGCAGGGGCGGACAATGCCACGACCGTATCCGTATGCTTCATTCTTATTGGCTTCGTGAGTCTGCTGGGATGGTTTTTAGATGGTTTATAAACACGTGACACCCTCCTGCGAGATGTATCCCGAAACCGCCTCCCTCTTCAAGGAGGTCTACGGGGGATTCTAGTCCGGCCCCTTGCATGGCCCATGAAGACAACGATGGCGTCGGCGGCCGGTTGCGGCGCCGCCAAAGCCATGCCGACACGCGGCCGCATGCCCCTTAAAGGGGCATTTTTGCTTGTCGGTTTCCAATATCGGCACTATCTTATGTATCCAACCCGCAAGACGACCGACAATGACCATACAGACACCCCATAAGACACAGGCCGCCCCCGGCACGGGAGCGGCGGTACGGCCCGGCGCAGGCGTGCTGCTCCCCCTCCTTTCGGACCCCGACGACTGCGTCGCCTCCCTGGCGCTTGAACAGCTGGCGGCGCTGCCCGAGGCGGAGGAGCTCGTGCACGCCAACCAGGACACGGACGACCTGACCTTCCGGCGGCGCATCCACCAGCTTGGCAAGATGCTGGAGCAGAGGCGCCTCTTCGCCCGCTTCGTCGACGGCTACATGCGCCGCCGGCTCGACCCGTGGGACGCGCTTGTCCTCATCGACAAGCTCTACGACCCGAAATCCTCCACCATCTACGTGAAGGAGCTCTCCACCCAGATCTTCGAGCAGTATCCCGCCACCACGCGGACCAACCTGAGGACGCTGGCGGAGTTCATGCGGGACCAGAACCTCTGCGCGACCCCGCCCCCCTGGCTGAGCGTCGGCTACTATCTCATCGGCGACATCCTGGAGACCAGCCAGGCGGCCCCCCTGCCCCTCTGCATCCTCGCCCGCGAACTGGCGCGCCAGCACGGCTTCCTGACCGCCGTCTGCCTCCACAGCGGCAGGTTCTGCCTCTTCGACGGGCAGGACACCATGATCAACCCCATGGACGGCTGGAAGTCCATCCGCAACGTCAAGCCCGGAGAATTCCACACCTGCTCCCCCGGCGAGACCATCCGCCTCCTGCTGGCCCAGCTGGTGGCGACCTCCACCATGATGTGGGACTGCTACGACGTCCACCTCTTCTGCCGGCTCTACCAGGCCGTCAACCAGATTCCCGGGCACCCGATGCCCTATCCCATCGGCGACACAAAATAGGAGGCCACCATGCCCTTCGCAGACCGTCAGCAAATCCACGACGCCCTCGCCTACTACACGCGCTTCTGCAGCACGGACCAGGAGCCGCCCGCGCTGCCAACTCCAATGGCCACCATCCTCGTGCGGACGCTTCTGGGCGCCGCGCTCGCCATCTGCGGCGGCCTGGCCGCGTGGCTCGTCCCCGGCCTGCACGCCGGCCGGCTGGCGGCGGCCCTCGTCATCGCCGCGCTGCTCCTCTTCCTGACCGCGGGGCGCGAAGTCCGGCGGCCGCTGGCCTTCCTGAAGCCGACACAGGCGGGCGACGAGACACGCCCCGCGCTGGTGACGCTGGCGCTGCTCCTCCCCTTCGTCCTGCTCCTGCTGCTTGTCGCCCTGGCCGGCCCCGCGGCCGTCCTCCCCATGCTGGCGCTGGGGGCGGCGCTTGGCTGCGAGCTTTCGTCTCCATCGCCCAGAAGCGCCTTCTCCGTCGCCCATCCCATGGGCTGGGCGCTGGCGCTGGCCGCCACCTGGCTCGTGTCGCTGCTGGCCGCCATCGGTTGCGGCGCCTTCCTGGACGCCGCGCGCCACATGACCATCCGCCTCCTCCTTCTGGGGCTCCTCTGCCTGCTGACGCTGCCGTGGCTGCGCTCCTGGAGCACGCGCCCCACAGGCCGCGCCGCCAGCCTCCTTCTCGGCGAAACCGCCGTCGCCATCCTGCTCATCCTCCTCGCCCTCTTCTGACTCCATGTCCAAGCCCTCCCGTGCCACACAGAAGCCCGTCCTCGTCGCGGCGCAGTCGCTGGGCTGCGCCAAGAACCTGGTGGACACTGAGGTGATGTGCGGGCTGCTGTCGACCGCCGGCTACGTCATGACCGACGACCTGGAGGCGGCGGACGCCCTCCTCATCAACACCTGCGGCTTCATCCAAAGTGCGCGGGACGAGGCGGCGGACGCCATCCGTCAGGGGGTCGCCTGGAAGAAGGCGGGCGCGGCGGCGGGGCGGCGGCGGATTCTCATCGTCGGCGGCTGCCTGGCCCAGCGCTCCCCCCAGGCCTGCGCGGAGGCCTTCCCCGAGGTGGACTGCCTCATGGGCATCGACGCCGTGCCGCAGGTGGCCGACATCATCGGGCGGCTGCTCGCGGCGGAGGCGGCCCCGGCCGCGCCGCTTTCGGTCCATTCCGACGGCGCGCCCCGCTACCTCTACGACGAGGAGACGCCGCGGATGCTCTGCACGCCGTCGAGCTACGCCTACGTCAAGATTGCGGAGGGCTGCAACCACCGCTGCGCCTTCTGCGCCATTCCGGCCATCCGCGGCAACCTGAGAAGCCGCCCGCTGGAATCCGTCCTGACGGAGTGCCGCCGCCTCATCGCGCAGGGCGTGCCTGAAATCGACCTCATCGCGCAGGATTCCACCGCCTACGGCGTGGACCAGCGCGACCCCGGCCGCCTGTCGGCCCTGCTGAAGAAGCTGGACGCGCTGGAGGGCGACTTCTGGGTGCGCGTCCTCTACACGCATCCGCTCCATCTGACGGACGAGTTCATCGGCCTGCTGGGGGCCTCCCCCAACAGCCACATCGTCCCCTATCTGGACGTGCCGCTGCAGCACATCTCGAACCCGCTTCTGGCCTCCATGCGGCGCGGCATGACCGAAGCGCAGACGCGCGAGCGCATGGCCGCCATCCGCGCCAGATTCCCCCATCTGGCCATCCGCACCACCTTCATGACCGGTTATCCAGGCGAGACGGAGGAGGACTTCCAGAAGCTGCTTGATTTCGTCAAGGAGTTCCGCTTCGACCGCCTGGGCGTCTTCGCCTTCTCGCCGGAGGATGGGACGCCCGCCGCCGCCATCACGGAGGGCCGCGTCCCCCCCGAAGTCGCCCGCCAGCGCCTCGACCGCCTCATGCGCCTCCAGCGGCAGCTCTCGCGGAAACGCAACCTCGCCCTCGTCGGCCAGCGCCTTCGCGTCCTCGTCGAGGAGCGCCTGGAGGACGGCGCCTTCGTCGGCCGCACCGCCGCCGACGCGCCCGAGGTGGACCAGACCATCCGGATCACCGTCCCCCCCAAGGGGCGCAGGCCCCGCCTGGACGCCTTCGCCGACGTGGCCGTCACGGCCGCCGGCGCCTACGACCTGACCGCCGAAACGGCCCCTTAGTACCTTATATATAGTACAATGAAAGACCTTGAGAAGAAACGCAACGCCGTGAGCGCGCCGGCGGAGGGCCGGCGCCTCTCCCCCGCCGTGACGACGACCATCCTCGTCCTTCTGGCGCTCATCGCCCTGACCGCCCTTCTGTTCGGGGGCAAATACTGCCTGGACTGCCTCTATTTCAAGAACAGCGCCTTCCAGCTGATGGAGGTGGAAATCAACTGCAAGAGCCCCGTCGTGCGCGGCCTGGTGGAGAATGCCCTGGCGGAGAACGGCGTCGTCAAGGGGCGGACCACCCTGCCCGAAGCCGCCCTGGCGGCCGTGCGCAACGCCCTCAAGGACGACCCGCGCGTGGAGGAGGTCACCGTCACGCGCCGCTTCCCCGACCGCATCTGCGTCGCCATCCGCGAGCGCACCGCCGTCGCCATCCTGCGCTTCCATCCGCGCTACGGCCATCCCGACCTCAAGGTGGACGCCAACGGCGTCGTCCTGCCGCTGGACAGCGAAGGCGACACGCGGGCCATGCCCCTCGTCAACGGGCTGGAGAGCCCCGACAACTATCTCCCCGGCCAGCGCACCACCAACCAGGGCGTCCTCGCCTTCCTTGTCTTCCTGAAGGAATCGGCGCTCCGCCCCGAAGGCAACATGTACAATGTGAAGATCTGCCGTCTGGACGCCAAGAACGAGACCCTCACCCTCTTCCTGGAGGCGAACGGCCCCTTCAAGCCCAACAACCAGCTGGTGATGCCCATGAATGACATCAAGGGCTCCCTGGACCGCATCAACGTGGTGGTCACCCTCCGCCAGGAGAACGACCAGACCATCAGCTACCTCAATGCCACCTACGAGAACATCCCCGTGCGTCCCTGACGGGCCGATTCTCCTGCACTGCTGCTGCGGCCCCTGCGCCAGCGCCTGCGTCGAACGCCTCCTGGCCGCCGGGCGCCCCTGCCGCCTCTTCTTCAGCAACTCCAATATCGCCACGCAGGAGGAGTTCGAGCTGCGCCTGGAGCAGCTGCGCAAGGTGGCGGCCCATTTCGGCCTGGAGGCGCCATGGGCGGACGACTACCGCCACGACCTCTGGCGGGCGCATGTCGCCGCCCTGCCCGGCTACGAGACGGTGCCCGAGCGCGGGCCGCGCTGCGCCCTCTGCTTCGGCTACAGCCTCGGCCGCGCCGCCGAGGCCGCCGCCCGCCTCGGCCTCCCCTTCGCGACCTCCCTGACCGTCTCCCCCCACAAGCCCGCCGCCCTCATCGCGCAGGTCGGCGGCCGCTTCCCCAACTACGAGCACTGGGACTTCAAGAAGCAGGACGGCTTCCTGCGCTCCATCCGGCTTTCCCGCCAGCTGGGCCTCTACCGCCAGGCCTACTGCGGCTGCGAATTCTCACGGCGGGACGCACGGGAGGACTGCGATGTCTGCCAAAGTGACGCTCAACCCTGACGCCGAGACGGTCAAGATGGTCCGCGAGGGCCTCAAGCGCACGGGCGGCTACTGCCCCTGCCGCGTCTTCCGCACGGAAGAATATAAGTGCATGTGCCAGGAGTTCAAGCAGCAGATCGCCGACCCGAACTTCGAGGGCTTCTGCCACTGCCAGCTCTACTACAAGAAGGAGGAGTAGCCGCCTTTTGTCGCGCCCTTGCGGGCGCTGAGGGGACATGGGTTGGCCTGGCCATCCGCAGGCTGCGCGCCCTGCGGGCGCTTGCCAGCGGTTACGCGAAGTCGCGCACGCTGTGCGCTGCCGCTTCGCGGCTTCGATAAACTTTCAATCCAACTCCGGCGGCCGCGCGCGGCTTCGATAACTTCCAACCTGAGCGGGCGCCACTTTGGCGCCCGCAGACGCGGCGCGGAAAATCCGCAGCCCGCGCGGGCATTTCCGCCAATTCGCAGGCCGCCGTCGGTGTTTCAGATGAAGGTCTGGAGGTTGCCCAGATGGT
>CACZQQ010000071.1 GCA_902783355.1 uncultured bacterium | reverse complement strand
CACCACAGATGGTAGGTGCGCGGATACTCAAGCCCGCCGGCGGGCGCCTCGGGGGAGTTGCCCAGAACCATCACCTTGCCGCCCGCAACCGAGGGGCCGCAGAGCCGCCCGAAATGGCGGCTGTTGTGGATGGAATACGGCAGAATGGGCGTCACGAAACCCACGAGGAAGAGGAGGACGAGAACCGTCAGGCGGCGCACGCCCAGGCGGCGGCGCTTCCAGAGGACGAGGGCGGCGATTCCAGGGAGCCAGAGGAGCGCGCTGCCGCGGGTCAGAAGCCCTCCCGCGCAGCAGAGCCCCAGCAGGAACGGCCGCCACCAGGGGAAGGCTTCGTCCGTGCAGAGGCGCAGGGTCGTCCAGAGGACGGCGACGGCCCAGAAGCTGAACCAGACCTCCAGCAGCGGGAAGGCGGCGTAGAAGATGTGGAAGCGGCAGAGGGCCAGCAGGACGGCGGCGGCGAGGCCCGCGCCCCGCCCGAAGAGGCGCATCCCGCAGAGGCCGGTCAGCCAGACGGTGGCGCCGCCCAGCAGGGCCTGCAGGATGATGACAGGCCAGATGCCGCCGGCGGGCGAGAAGAGATAGGCAATCGGCAGGAAGACCGTGTAGTAGAAGGGCTGGTAGTCGAAATAGGCCGGCCAGTTCCCCTGGCGGATCTGGAGGGCCAGGTCGCGGTAGGTGGCCATGTCGGTGACCGCCGGCGGCATGGTCGCCGTGGGGCTTTGCGCAAGCCCCCAGCCCGCCAGCAGACGCAGCAGCACCGCCAGAAGCGCCGCTCCCGCCAGAAGCGCCCAGCAATGCTCCCTCAGGAAGGCGGCGGCCGCGGCGGCGCGCGGCGCGCTACTGGATATAGCGGCTTTCCTCTTCATTCTCGCTGGGGGACGGCGCCGGCATGCGCTCGATGCCGGGCATGGTCAGGCTGGCGACAAGAAGCTCCAGGCTCGTCTTCTCGACGATATACATATCCAGTCCAGGAACATAGGCGCAATGCAGATAGATGCTCTGCCCGTCCTCGTTGAACTCGCTGTGCGTGGCCTCCGAGTAGTTGGCGATGGCCTCAAGGAAGTTGTGCTGGAGGGCGAGGCGCTGGCTGCGGCCGTCAGCCGTGGCGCCGGACTTGCGCGGGAGGTCGTGGATATGGGAGGTGCTGGCGATGGCGCCGTCCGGCGTCATCAGATAGCGGTCGATGACATAGCGGGGCAGCTTGTCCGCGGAGGTCCCCTTGAGGATGTTGCGGAGGCGGTCGGCATGCAGCTCGAAGGCGACGACGCCCAGGAAGTTGTTCTGCCCGTCCACGATGGGGAGGCTGTTGGTGACGCGCATCACCATGCCGTTCTCCGAATAGGTGAACTCGCGCAGCTGGTTCGCGCGGGCGCCCTCCTCGTGGAGCTGGCGCGCGTGCTGGTACCAGTTGGTCTGGCGCGCGTCGGCGCCATGGCCCTGGTCGGTGTCGAAGGGATAGGCCATGCAGAGCCCCGTGTCCTCCAGGCACAGGTAGACGCGGTTGATGGGATAGCCATGCTGCAGCATGAAGGTCATCAGGACCTCGTCGCGCTTCTCGGACTTGTCCGGCAGGATGATGCCGCTGGAGGAGAAGAGGAGCTGCGCGAGGGCGTTGGTGGCGGGGGCGAGGCGCGCCAGTTCGTCGTTCACCCGCTGCGGATCCGCGCCGGCGGGCGCGTCGTAGGAGCACACGTGCGGGTTCAGGGCGGCCTCGTAGACGGGGGAATAGGGGCCGTCGTGCGCCCGCGACTTGGAGTCGGCCCACACGGCGCGGCTGATGACGGGCATGAAGGTGCCCTCGGCCAGCGCCCGGCTTCCGTAGAGGTTGGCCACCTGGTCCTTCAGGTCGCGCAGATGCGTGGTGGCCATGAGGAAGCCGCTGGCCAGCGTGAAGGCCTGCTTCTGCATCCGGTTGTCCACGTTGGCCAGCTCCTGGACGAGCTGCAGGTGGAGGCGGTCGGAGCGCAGGGTCGTGTTGAGGGTCTGCGCGTGGCTCAGGCTCTGGCGGGCGGCGAAATAGCTCTTCTTGAGGGAGCGGAAGCTGATGCCCAGGATGATGAGCCAGCTGAAGAGCATCAGGAAGAGGAAGGTGCGGCTGTAGTGCTTGAGGAGGCGTGCCAGCCGCGTGATCAGCGTCTCCTTGAGGGCGGAGATGGGCTCGTCCTCCAGCATGAGGCGCATGTCCGAAATCATCTCGGTCACGGTGGCGTAGCGGTCGGCGGGGTTGAAGGCGGTCGCCTTCCGGATGATGGCGGCCAGCGCCGGCGGGATGGGCATGCCGTAGCTGTTTTCAATGGGGCTCTTTTCGCCGGAGCGCACCTTGTGGATGATTTCGCGCGTGCTGTAGCCCGCGAAGGGCGCCTTGAAGGTGGCGATTTCATAGAGGATCATGCCCAGGGCGTAGATGTCGCCCGTGGTCTCCCGCTTCATTGTCTCGAAGACCTCCGGCGGCATGTAGCGGGGCGTGCCATCCAGCTGCTCCTGCTGTTCGCCGATGCGCCGCGCAATGCCCCAGTCCATCACGAAGACGCTGCCGTATTCGCCGAACATGATGTTCTCCGGCTTCAGGTCGCAGTGGATGATGCCCTTGGAGTGGGCGAAGGCGATGGCCTCCGAGACATGGATGAGCGTATTGCAGCGGTGGTGCAGCTGGCTGAGGTACTCCCACCTGTTGGGACGGTGGTGCTCGATGCGCTCCATGTCGTCGTTGAGCACGTCGTGGAAGGTCTTGCCGTGGACGAGCTGCATGGCCAGGTGAAGCCCCTTCTCGTCGTCGCCAAGCAGGCTGTAGACGGAGATGATGGCGGGATGCTCCAGCTGCGCCGTGATGAGGGCCTCGTTGATGAAGGCCTTCCGGATGGCCTGGTTCTCCAGGTGCTCCTTGCGGAGCGACTTGAGGGCGACCGTGCGGTGGAGGATGGTGTCCATGGCCGTCGCGACCGTCCCCTGGCCGCCGCCGGCGAACTCCTTGAGGCGCTTGTAGCGCACGTCCAGCTCATGCGGCAGGTGCCCGGCGATCTCCTGGTCCAGGTTGACCTGTTCGCACGCGTCGCCGGAAGCGCCGCCCGCCTTGAAGGCCTCCTCCTCGGCGCCTTTGCCGTGCGGAAGCGACAATATCCTGTCCTTGACGAAATCGACGAGCGTGCTGAAGGTGCGGGTGGTACGCGTCAACTGCCGCGTCCTGCCACGCTGATTCTCTCGCTGGATGTCGGCCAGGGTCTCGCGACGGCGCTTGGCCGCCTCGGACGCTTTTCCCTGCCCCTGCGCCACGTCCGCCTTGTCCATGCGGATGGTCACCTCGGGCGTCTGGTCCATGCGGATAGTCACATCTGGCGTGCTCTGCGCGCGCGTAGAATCGCCATGTTCTTTTTCTGCCTCGTCTGTCATGGCATATAAGATAATTCCTGTAAGGGAAATGAAAAGAGAAATGCAGAAAAAAAGCAGGCCATTCGAAAAAGCGGCCCCCCTCAGCCCCCCTGCCTCCTCCCGCTTGGGGTGAACCCCTCCTTTCTCCTCCCGCTTGGGGTGAACCCCTCCTTTCTCCTCCCGCTTGGGGTGAACCCCTCCTTTCTCCT
>CACZQQ010000070.1 GCA_902783355.1 uncultured bacterium | reverse complement strand
CATATTATAAGCCAGATTCGACGAAAAAACAAGAGGAGGAAGCATTTTTTCGTATTCGCGTGGCAACGGCGCCCTCGCCGTCGGATAGTGCGTGGTGACGGCGCCCCGCCGTCCGCTACCATCACCGCTGCAATTGCCTGACGATGCGGAGGCTGCGGAAGCCCAGGCCGGTGAGGATGGCGCCGACGACCAGGAAGACCGACAGGAAGGCTACAGGGAAGAGTTCGGCGGCCGACGGCATCTTGCGCCGCATCACCGACTCCTCCGGCTTCTTTGGATTGACCAGGCAGGTGGTCTGCGTGCCGATGGGCAGGCTGGCCACCGCCTCCCTCATCCCCTTGACGCCCACGTTGGTGTAGAAGGAAGTATGGAAGAAGTCGTATTTGGTGCAAGTATAGAAACGTCCTTCGTACGAATAGGTTGCGTTCAACTTGATGCGATACGTGGTGCCGCCCTTCGAGGAGCGGCTGGTCTCCAGCGTGGAGACGTCGACCGTGGCGGGGCATTCCACCCAGTCGGCGCTCATGGCGGTGCGCACCAACGGGATGAACAAAATGAAGGTGAGGATCGCCAGCGGGAAGGCGCAGAAGGCGAGCCCCATGAAAATCATCGTGCGGGGGTTCGTGTAGAAGGGCGGCACATCCTGCTCCTTGCCGGGCGCCCAGAGGCCGTCCTTGTCCCACACCTCCAGCCCCAACGTCTCGGCCAGCTTCTGCGTATCCTCCTCGAAATGGACGCGGTTCCCGTGGTCCATGACGTTGACGCGGCTGCCGTCGTCCAGCACGAGGTTGAGTTCGCGCGAGAGATAGGAGCCGCCCTTCCCGCCCGTGACCACTTCGACGACGACCTGGAGCGCCGCGATGCGCGAGAAGTCGACGACCTCCTTCCCGCTGACGAACTGCTCCGCCGTCAGGTTAAAGAAGGCCCGTTTGCGCAAGACCAGAGCCCACGTCAGAAAGAGGCCGATGGCCAGGAAGACGCTCCCGTAGATGAGGCACAGGACGCGCGCCCTTTCCACAAAGATGGCGACGGCCACAATGGCGATGGCCACGTCGACGAAGACGCTGGCCGCCAGCTTGGCTTTCCACGTGGAGACGACGCGCACGCGCCCCCATTCCGAGAAGTCCAGGCGGTGCGCGCAGAAGTTGGCGCCGCCCGGACACAGCGGTTCGAAGGAGGTCAGGCCGCGGATCCGCTGGAGTTCGTAGGAGGTCATGAAATGGCGTAGAGGTGGTTGAGCGGGCCGTTGCCATGCCCCAGGCGCGGATCGTTCTTCAGGGCGCCCGTGATGTAGTCCTTGGCGCGGCGGACGGCCTCCGCCAGCGGATGCCCCAGGGCGAGGTTGCTGGCGATGGCGGAGGAGAGCGTGCAGCCCGTGCCGTGCGTGTTCTCCGTGGCGACGCGGGCGGTCTCGAACCAGGTGGCGCGGCCCTCCTCGTAGAGCAGATCGTCGGCGCAGTCCGCCAGATGGCCGCCCTTGATGAGGATGGCGGCCGGCGTCAGCGCGGCAATCGTCTTGGCGGCCGCCAGCATGCCCGCGCGGTCCGTGATCTCATCGACGCCAGCCAGGACGCACGCCTCCGGCAGGTTCGGCGTGATGACGCGCGCCAGCGGCAGGAGGAGCTCCTTGAGCGCCGCCTCCGCCTCACTTTCAAGCAGGCGGCACTTCGACGTGGAGACCATCACGGGATCCAGGACGATGTTCGACGCATGATAGTGGCGCAGGCCCTCCGCGACCGTGCGGATGACGCCCGCGTTGGAGAGCATGCCGATCTTCACCGCGTCCGGCCGGATGTCCGCGAAGACGGAATCCATCTGGGCGCGCGCGAATTCGGGCGGCGGCGTGTGGATGCCCTGCACGCCCAGCGTGTTCTGCGCGGTCAGCGCGGTGATGACGCACATGCCGTAGACGCCGTGCGCGCACATGGTCTTCAGGTCGGCTTCGATGCCGGCGCCGCCGATGCTGTCGGAACCGGCAATGGTCAAAACTGTTTTCACAGGCGATTCTCCTTTACTATGAAAACTATTGTATTCCAAGTAGTTGTGGAAATTCCGACGGCATGATGACGCGCATTCCGGTCTTGCGCGCGCCGACGACGGCGTAGGCCGCGTCCTCCAGGATGACCGTGCTTTCCGCCGACGTCCCCAGACGGCGAAGCACCTCGAAGTAGGCGCGCGGATCGTCCTTCGTGAAGCCGGTCTCCGCCGTGTTGATGATCAAGTCAAAGCATTGCAGGACGCCGTTGCGCATCATGGCCGCAGTCGCCGCCATGACTTCGGAGGCGGTGAAGAGCGCGAGGCGCCTGCCCTGTTTCCGCAAAAGCGCAAGCACCTCGCGGGCAAGGGGAAGCATTGTCGCCTTCTCAACATAGACGCTGCGGATGGTGGCGTAGAGTTCGCGGACGATTTGCTCCTCCGTCTCTTCAAGGCCGTAGGCCGCCTTCAAATGGTGCGCGCTCCCTGGAACTTCTAGGGACGCAAGCTCTTGAACTAAAGTCGGCGACGGGACGCGCCCCTTGGAGACGACATATTCGACGGGAATGCGCTGCCAATAGCGCGTCGTCTCCAGAATGGTGCCGTCCATGTCCACGATGGCGCCCTTCAAGATGGAACCGGCAGGCTTCATACGTCGTAACTCATTGCGTCTTCGGCAATTAGGACATGACCACCCCACGCCTCGTCCGCGCGGCGGCGGCCCTCGCAGTCGCGCTCCGCGAAGGAGGGCCCCAGATGGCAGAAGAGGATTTGCGCGACGGGGGCCTTCGCGCGGCGGAGGGCGGCGCAGGTCGCGGCCGGCGCCTGGTGGCTGCTGTCCATGACCAGCAGATCCACGGGCTCCTCCAGCCAGCCGCCCATGTCGATGTGGCTTTTCACGTCGGCGGAGAAGACAACCGTTTTCCCCTCTGCGCGCAGCCGGAAGGAGTAGGAGTGGAAGCGACCGTCCTCAGGGGACGGCTCCAGGCCCAGATGGAAGTTGTGGCGCGCCTCGACGGCGACGGCGCCCTCGTCGAAGAGAGGGCCGTCGTGCAGCAGTTCCACAGGCGCGGGCCGTCCGTCGGCGAAGACAAGCCTGCCCCTTTCGTCAAGGCATCTGTCGTCGATGTGGCGCATCAGCCCCATGAGATGGTTCCAGAAGCGTGGTTCCGGAAGGAAGACGGAGAGCGTGCCGGCGCTTCTGGCCAGCAGGTCAAGCAGTTGCGGCAGGCCGCCCACGTGGTCGATGTGCGGATGGCTGACGAAGAGCGCCTTCGCGCGGGAGAGGTCGAGCCCCATGCGGAGGGCGGTCCGGGCGGCGTTCTCGCCCGCGTCAAAGAGGTAGAGGCCGCCCGCCGCCTCGACAACCAGCGCGGTGAAGTTCCGCCCTGGCTGCGGCAGGCCGCCACAGCCGCTCCCCAGAAAATGCACCTTCACCGCCATCGTCATCCGTCGGCAATCAGCTCGCCGACTTCAAGGTAGCGCTTGGCGTTGCTCGTGACGATCTCCTTCGGCATGAAGTCGATGCGGTCAAGTTCGACGCACGTGGCCTTGCCGTCCGCGCCAATGTCAAAGCGCGACAAGGAGCAGTTCCAGCATTTGTAGAGTCCGTTGACAGCGCCACGCACAATCAGTTCCTGCCGGAGCGCGCCGCAGGAGGCGCCGTGGCCGATGAGAAGCACATCCTCCGCCGGCGGATTGGCCGCCAGCTCGTCCAAAAACGCGCGCACGCGCGCACGTACATGCATAAAAGACTTCTCAGGGTCGCCTTTACTGCTCTCGTTGAAATCATCGACCATCCACGGCCAACGCAGGCGCGCCCTGGACGCAAGATTCTTGAAGCGAGCATGCAACTCCTTCAGATGTAACCCCATATATGGAAATGTGAAGCAACGCTCCTCCTGTATGCGCGGCTCCAGATAGAACTTCAGGCCACACTCCTGTGCGACGATGTCGGCGGTTCCGGCCGTCCGCAGAAGGGGCGAGCTGATAATCCGCCCCTTGAAGCCCTCCGCCTTCAGATGGCGCCCCAGGCAGTGCGCCTGCTCCCGCCCCAATTCGGTGAGGACAGGGTCGTCCGGCGGAAACTCGTAGTCGGTTCCAGGTGGCAGATCGTCCAGAAAAGGCTGTCCGTGACGTGCGAAACGAATTTTCATGGGCTATTTCTCCGCGTAGAAGGGGTACTTGGCGGCCGTGGCGGCGTCGGCCTCCTTCGGGATGGTGCGCCAGCGGCGGTACGACCAGAGGTACTGCTCTGGATGGCGTGTGATGAGCCGCTCGTAGGCGCGGTGGATGAGGCTGGTCAGCTCCTTTTCGTCGGCGCATTCGGCCGCCGGCTTGTCCAATGGATAGGCCTCCGTCAGGTAGGTGCCGTCTGGCTGACGGATGCAGCCGAAGACCATGACGCCCAGCCCTGAACGCAACGCGATGGATGCAGGCATGGTGGTCATGGGCACGTCGAGCCCGAAGAAGGGCAGAAAGACGCCGCCCCTGCGCACGGAGACATTCTGGTCGATGAGCAGGCCGAGGTCGCGCTGCTCCTTGACGGCCTTGAGCATGCCGATGGCCGCGCCCTGCGACGGGATGTTCACCGTGCGCGTGCCATCGTGGCGCAGACGCTCCGCGATGCGGTCGATGGCCGGCTCGCTGAAGCTGGCCGTGACGATGGCGCAGTCGTGGCCCGTCAGGTAGCCCGTGTAGCCGAAGTGCTCCCAGTTGCCGATGTGGGCCGTGAGGACCAGCAGCTGGCCGCTGGCGCTCTTCGCACGCAGCTCCTGGACGGCCTGGCGGACTTCCGGCGGGATTGCCAACAGCCGCAGATGGTCCTCCGGCTTGTGCAGCAAGTGAATCCACTCCAAGGCGATGCAGATGACGTGGCGGAGGCTGTCGACGGCGACGCGGCGGCGCCACGCCTCGTCCCTGTCGGGGAAGGCGACGGCCAGATTGGCCATGGCGACCTTGCGCATCCCGTGGAAGAAGGGCCACGCAATCCAATAGAAGGCGCGGGCGCAGCGGGCGATGGCGCGCGGCGAAAGATGCCCGAAGACGAGCTCAAGCGGCGTCAGGAAGATCCAGAGCACCAGATTGAGCGCCCCCGTGCGCAAGGCGGCCAGGAGGCCGCTATTCTGTTTGGTCGCCGGCACGCCCATGCGGTCAGTCGATGGCCAGGACGGCGCCTGCGGCGATGGCAGACGGAATCGCGCCGTCGGCCACCAGGCGCGCCACGTCCTCGGCGCAATTGGCCTTCAGGAGGGAGATCTCGATCTGCGCGTCAGGCGTCCCGTCCGCCTTGCGCGGCACCTTGACGCCGGCCGCCTCCAGCCAGCGGGCCGTGCGCTCCGCCAACGCCGCGCGGCAGGAGTCCGCCGAATCGGCCCCCTCCGCGTTCTTGATGGGCGCGAACTGCTCCACGCGCTCCACCTCCAGGATGAGCGTCTTGCGGGCCATGGGCAGCGCGTCGAAGATGAAGAACTCCAGCTTGATGCCGTTGGGCGACTCCGGCTTGACCAGCTTGCCCGACGCGTCCAGGCAGGCGATCTTCTTGTTGGCGCGGTGGGGCGTCAGCGCGAGCCGCCCCGCCGTCAGCCGTTCGACGAAGGTGCGGTTGATGACATGCATCGCGGGCGAGCCGGCGCGGAAGGTCAGCCGCCCGTCGGCGTCCTTCAGAGAGGTCAGGCTGTCGGGCATGTCGCTGTATTCGACGACGGTCAGATGCCCCTCGTAGTCGCAGAAGTGGCCCAGCTTCTCCTTGGCGTCGCGCTTGATGAGGGCGCGGCTGGACATTTCGGAGCCGGAGAGATCATGCAGGCCGATGAAGAGCGGATCGCAGACGGAGATGAGCGGATTGTCCACCTGGAAGTAGGAGAAGTAGTCGATGCCGCGGCGCGCCATGTCGTCCAGCGTGCCAGAATCCCT
>CACZQQ010000069.1 GCA_902783355.1 uncultured bacterium | reverse complement strand
TTTCGGGAAAGGGTAAGTTATCCGCTTTCCCAGTGGGAATGCGTTGTTTTTCGCTCTTTTGGGAGTCTCCCCGATGAAAAAGATCGCCGCCTTGCTTTGCTGCCTTCTGATGTCTCTGACGTCCCTCGTCCTCCGCGCGGAGGTGCGCGTGACCGACGTGCAGGTCAAGCCGCGCCTGCCGTGGAACGGCCAGGTGGACATCACCTATTCCATCGTATGCGACGAGCTGGACAAGGAAGGCAAGCCGAAGGACGTCTATGTCGATTTCACGGGCATCGACGGCGGCAACGCCGTCCGCATGAAGTCCCTGTCGGGCGACGGCGCGTCGGCCCCCGTCAAGGCGGGCGGCCCCTACACCGTCACGTGGGACGCGTCGAAGGACGAGCCCGCCCTCAAGGCCTCCGCCGTCGAATCCTCCGCCTTCCAGGCGAAGGTGCACGCGATGGCGGGGTTCGGCCCCTACATGGTCGTGAACCTGGAGACCGGCGAAGTCCGCTACAGCGGCACGGGGCCCGATCTGGCCAACGACGCCTGCCGCACCACCGAACTGTGGCTGCGGCAGATTCCCGCCGGCACCTTCACCATGGGCAGCCTGGGCAACGAACTGGGAAGCAACAACGAGACGCAGCACAAGGTGACCCTTGCCCAGATGTTCTACATCGGCGTCTTCGAATGCACGCAGCGCCAGTGGGAACTGGTGACGGGCGAAAGGCCGAGCTACTTCAGCAACGAGGACTACTACGCCACCCGCCCCGTGGAGAATGTCTCCTACAACGACATCCGCGGAAGCCAGGCGGGCGCGGGATGGCCGGCCTACGGACATGTCGTGGACGAGAGGTCCTTCCTTGGGAAGCTGCGCGCGAGGACGGGGCTTGACTTCGACCTGCCGACCGAGGCCGAGTGGGAGTACGCCTGCCGCGCGGAAATCATGACCGCCCTGAATTCCGGAAAGGACCTGACGAGTGAAGACAGCTGCCCCAACATGGCGGAGGTCGGTAGATACTGGTTCAACGGCGGAAGCGGCTTCACCAACTCCTGCACGACGATGTACGGGACGGCGAAGGTCGGCTCCTATATCCCGAATGCCTGGGGGCTCTACGACATGCATGGCAATGTCTATGAATGGTGCCTGGACTGGTATGCCGCCAAGTTGGGCGCCGCCGCCGTCGTGAATCCCCAGGGGGCCTTGAAGGGGGCGTATCGCTCGCTGCGCGGCGGCAGCTGGGGCAGCTACGCGCGCCGCTGCCGTTCGGCGGCACGCTTCGGCGGCCCGTCGCACCGCGGCTACTACGACGGCTTCCGCCTTTCCTTGCCCCTGCAAGTCCGCTGAACCGGAGTTGGGTGTGCGCGGCCGGAGTTGGGTTGAAAGCTATTGAAGCCGCGGGCCGCGGGCGGTGGTTTTTCGCGCCGCATTTGTGCGCGGCCACGGGCCGCGCACTCAGGACGGTCCGCCTTGGGGCGGCATGCCGCAGATAAAGCGCCGCCGCCGGGTTGAAAGCTATTGAAGCCGCGGGCTGCGGATTTTTCGCGCTGCATTTGTGCCACCCCGCGAAGGTTCTGCAGCCGATGCTTTTCGCAATGAAAGCCCCTGGCAGGGCGAGCGGCGCGAAAGCCCTCCCGTCGGTTGCATCCCCGCACCCGCCCAGCCCCTTGCGCACACCGTCCTGAGTGGGCAGCCCGTGGCTGCCCACATCTGCGCCACCCCGCGAAGGCTCTGCAAAGGTGGCGGCCGCGCAGGAGCGCGGCCCTCCCGCGCCGCTCAGGTTGAAAGCTATTGAAGCCGCGAAGCGGCAGCGCACGTAAGTGCGCGATTTCGCGTAACCGCTGGCAAGCGCCCGCAGGGCGCGCAGCCTGCGGATGGCCGCCCCAAGTCCCCCTCCGCGCACAGCGTGCGCGACAAAAAAGGTTGCACGGACTCAAAAAAGTATTCAGGGCGCTTGACAAAACAAGAAAAGTGCATTACATTATGCCAAAGTAATACTCAAACAGGGAATTCTCCCCTAAAAGGACAATCCACTACCCTAATGAGTATTATTCAAAGGGCTTTTTTAGAAATCCATACAAATCCATGAGGAGCTTCGCCATGACCCAAATCCGTCCTGCCCTGCTTGCCCTTGTTGCCGCCTGCCTGTCGGCCTGCGCCGTGGAGATGCGCGTCATCCATTCGGGCATTGTGAACGACACCGTGGACAACGCAGAGTGTCCGGCCGGCCTTGCCAAGACGGCGGAGGGCTATGTGACCGTCTTCGTGGACAAGGGGGACGGCGCCGCCGGGGTCATCAATTTCTTCGCCTTGACGCGCGATTTGGGCAAGACATGGGAGAAGCCCTTCTGGACGATCAAGACCGACAGGCACGATCCGCACGTCGGCGGCGGTGTCGCCTTCTCGCAGCTGAGGGACGGCCGCATCCTGGGCACGTCGACCGACACATGGCATTCGGACACCTCGCTGCAAGGCGTCTTCGGCTTCCGCAAGAGCAAGGTGCGCATTGTCACCTACGACATGGCGGCGCGGCAGGAGAAGACCATCTGCACGCTGGTTTCTCCGGAGATGGCGCTGACCTCGCCTGAAGGCAACAACATCATCGAGCTGTCCAACGGCGACATGCTTCTGCCCGCCTACGTCTATGCAACCGGCGCGCCCGAGCCCGGCTTCCCCTACGGCAGCGGCTTCTTCCGCAGCCGCGATGGCGGCAAGACATGGGGCACCTTCGAGCGCGCCTTCAAGGAGAAGGAGGCCGACCCCGAAAAGCAGCTCGGCTTCAACGAATCCGTCATCTTCGAGAAGCCGGACCACACGCTTGTCTGCTTCGCGCGCATCGACAAGTACCCGTCCCCGCTCAAGAACAACATGTGGAAGGTGACCTCCAGCGACTTCGGCAAGACGTGGAGCGCGCCCGTGGAGACGGACATTCCCGCCGCCTATCCCATCGGCCTCCGCGCCAAGAACGGCTACTACGTCATGGTCTGCGGCTACCTCAAGGCCCCCATCCAGCGCACCGTCACCATCTTCTACAGCGAGGACGGCGAGCACTTCACGCGGCTGGGAATCCCCTACTACTCACGCCCCGCCGACAAGAAGGGGCAGCCGTACAATCCGGCCACCGGCGGCATGCAGGCCATCGCCGAAATCGCCCCCGACAAGTTCCTGCTGACCTTCTATGCCTGCGACCCCGTGCTGTCCGGCCGCGACCACTGCTACGTCGACAGCTGCCTCTTCAAAATCGTCAAATAGGCTTCCAATATGCTCAAGACGCTTGACACATACGTTTTCGCCGTCGAGCAGGGCGCCCTGACGCGGCTGGAGACCGCCGGCGGCCGCTCCTTCCTCGGCACCCCCGTCCCCCTCTGGACGGTGACATTGCGGCGGCGCAACGGCGAAAAGGCGACCTTCGACGCCGCGGGCTTCCCGCAGAAGGAGGCGGAGTCGCCAGACGGCGACGCGCTCCTCTCCTGGACGCCCGCCTTCGGCGACGGCCTCTCCTGCCGCGTCGAGGTGCGCGTCTCCTGCGCGGCGGACGGCCTGAGCGAATGGCGCATCGCCGTCAAGGAGCTGCCGTCCGACTGGACGCTCTTCGAGGTGCGCTTCCCCTGCTTCGACTGGAAGCTGGAGGCGGACGACCGCTACAGCATGGTCATTCCGGAGGACCGCGGCAATGTCGTCCGAAATCCGCTGGCCAACCTGCCGGATTCAAGCGAACTGTGGCAGCGGCGGCGCTTCCGCGAGCGCAAGTACCCCAACTGCTTCATGACCATGCAGTGCCTCGGCCTCTGCGACGGCGACGAGCTCCTCTACTTCGCCGCCCACGACCCCGTGCCCGTCGTCAAGAACCTCTACTTCGAGCCGGACGCGGCGGCGGGGCTCCTGCGGATGCGGCCCGCCGTCTGGACTGGCTTCCGCTACGGCGGGGACTACGCCACCTTCCCGTGGGCGATGGCGCTCCAGAAGGGCGACTGGTTCGACATGGGCATGCGCTACCGCAAGTTCGCGCTGACCGCCACGTGGACGCAGAACGGCCCGCTGGAGAACTCCGCCACCGCGCCGCGCTGGTTCCAGGAGACGCCAATGGTTCTCCTAAAGCACTACCGTGGAGAACTCTATGATGCAGACGCCTTCATCAGGGTCGCCGAGTACCTGCAGGTGCCGCTGCTGCTGCACTACTACATGTGGCACAAGCCCGCCTTCGACACCAACTACCCCTTCCTCTTCCCTGCCAATCCAGGCTTCCGCGAAGAGATGAAGCGCCTCCAGGCCGCCAACATCCGCGTCATGCCCTACCTCAACACCTACTCGTGTGATTCAGGCATGGACGCATGGGGCCAGATGGAGCCGCTGGCCGTCCGCAAGAACGAGCAGATGGAACTGCACGCGGTCTTCTGGAGCCAGGATGGCCACAAGCCGCTGGCGGCTCTCTGCCCCGCCGACCCCCTGGCCGCCCGCCTCCTCACGCTTGTCGGCCTGCGCGCCGCAGAGATGGGCGTGGATGCCATCTACTTCGACGAAATCGGCTGCAGCCCCGCCCACAACTGCTACGCGGAGAACCACGGCCACGCCCCCGGCGACGAGGCCGCCTTCGTCGACGGACACCGCAAGGTCCTGCGCGCCATCAAGGAAGAGGCCCGCACCTTCAACCCCGACCTCGTCTGCGCCACCGAAAGCTGCGCAGAGGCCTACATGGATGCCGTGGACGCCTATCTCATCGGCAACGGGAACTCTCCCGACGAGGTGCCGCTCTTCGAGGCGGTCTACCACGACTACACAGGCACCTACGGACAGTACATGTTCTGCGAGGAGCTCGACGACCCGCGCTACAAGGACGCCCTCTTCGCCAAATGCGCCCGCCAGTTCGTCTTCGGCGCGCGCTTCGGCTGGTCCCGCATTCCGATTCTGGCCATCATCGAAAAGCGCCCCGACCTCGCGCAGTTCATCCGCATGCTCGCCCATGCACGCATGCGCCATGCCTCCTTCCTCGCTACAGGCCGCATGCTGCGGCCCCTCAAGCTCGACGTGCCGCCCGTCAAGGTCCGCTGGATGCGCGCGTGGAACGACCAGACGGGCACGGAACTGCCGCTGCCGTCCGTCCTCAACAGCGTCTGGACGCGCGACGACACCTCCATCGCCGTCGTCCTGGTCAACATCTCCGAAGAGCCGCAGGAGGTCGAAGTCGACCTGCGCGCCCATGAGCAGGACTACGCGCTGCCGCAGCATGGCATCGTGCGCCTCTGGGAACACGAGGACATGGCGTGCAGGGGCGGCCTCGCCGACGGCCACAGCGACCGCTTCCGTGTCCGCCTCAAGCCGCGCACGTGCGTTGTCGCTTCCGTCGGCTGCGAAAAGCCCTACGGCGTGCACGGCGCATGACCTCTGCAAGTCCACAAAACGCATAATGTCCACAAAACACACAAAACACACGAAAGCTTTTTGTTTCCACCGCCCAACCCCAAACCCCACAAGGAGAATTCCGCGACACGCTTTTTTGTAACTCTGTTTCTTAGTTGTTTCGACGTTTAAATCCGCCCCCCAAACCCCACAACCCAAACCCCACAAGGAGAATTCCAATGAGAAAAATGTCCTTCACGCTGATTGAACTGTTGGTGGTCATCGCCATCATCGCGATCCTGGCGGCGATGCTGCTGCCTGCGCTGTCCAAGGCGCGCGAACGCGCCCGCTCCATCTCCTGCGTCAGCAACCTGAAGCAGCAGGGCCTGGCCTTCTGCATGTACGCCAACGACAACAACGACGCCATCGTCCCCGTCTACGGCGCCGACATGGCCACCAGCCAGGCCCTCTTCGACGAGGTGTGGTTCTCCAAGCTGGCCCCCTACGCCGCCGCGCAGATCATCTGGTCGGGCCTCGGCGGCGCGGCCACCGGCCCCAAGACCTGCTTCCTGTGCCCCGCCGCCGAACCCCGCTGGCGCTTCAGGCAGAACTACGCCATGAGCTATGGCCAGTTCAGCCTCGGCCTCGACCTGATCGGCGCGTCGGGCTGGCCGGTGCCCGGCACCGTCACACGCCTCAAGAACCCCTCCGAGACCATGGCCATCATGGACGGCCTCGTGGATGACGACGGCTATGCGTGGTATTACGTCTACACGCCGCTCAAGTGGGGCGCCTTCACCCTGGACAAGAACAACAACGGCATCAACGACTCCACCAGTGGCGTGTCCGGCAAATTCAACGGGGCCGACATCCGCCACGGCGCCGCCATCAACGTGAATTACGCCGACGGCCACAGCGCCACGCTTCCCGAGCGCGTCTGGGGCCTCAACGAGACCTGGACCGTCTTCTGACGCAACCCTGCACAGAGCCACGGGAGGGCCGTGCTTCTGCGCGGCCCCCCCAGCCTGACGCGCGCCGCTTAGACGCGCAAAATGCAAGTCGCGCGACAGGCGACGGGCGGCTTGCATGACGTCATTCGACTGGCGGCGGTCGCGCGGAAGCGCGACCCTCCCGCGCAAGCATCATCGCATAATAATTAGGAATAGGACATGCGCTGGATTGACGTGCTCATTATCCTTCTGTATCTGTTGGGCACCACGCTGGTTCCCATCGCGATGGCGCGTCGGCAGAAGCAGAAGAACGACTACATGCTGGCGGGCAAGAAGATGCATTGGTTCCCGCTGGCCCTGGCGGAGGTCGCCGCCGGCTTCAGCGCCATCAGCCTGCTGGGCGCGCCTGGCTTCGTCATGGCCAACGACATGCGCTACATGCCCACCCTCTTCCTCGGCATTCCGACGCTGCCCATCATCTACTATTTCATCGTGCCGCGCGTCTACAAGCTGCAGCTGGTGTCCGTCTACTCCTATCTGGAGACGCGCTTCTGCCCCGCCTTCCGCTACGTGGCGGTCGCGGTCTTCATCGTCGGCAAGCTCGGCTATCTTGCCATGGCCATCTACACGCCCGCGCTGGCGCTGGCGACGGTCACTGGCCTGCCCATCGGCCTCTGCGTCGCCATTCTCGGCGTGGTCACCGCCCTCCTGACGATGATCGGCGGCATGGAAGGAATGCTCTGGCAGGACGTGGTGCAGTACTTTGTCATTGTCGGCGGCATCCTGGCCGTGGTGCTCTACTTCTGCCTGGGCGGAGGCGGCGGCCACATCGGCGACTACTGGCGGCTGGCGCAGGAAGCCGGCAAGACGCGCGTCCTGGACTTCTCCTTCGGCTTCAAGACATTGTCCATGTGGGCGATGTTCCTTAACATCACGCTTTTGGGCATCGCGGGCACCTGTTCCGACCAGAGCGTCGTGCAGCGCTGGAGTTCCGCCAAGTCCCTCGGCGACGCCATGAAGAGTTCATTGGGCGGCTACATCTTCGGCACGCCCATCGTCCTCGTCCTCTACTTCATCGGCATCTGGCTCTTCGGCTTCTGCCAGAGCCATCCGCTGCCGCCCGAAATCGCCGCCGACGCGGACCGCGCCTTCCCCTACTTCGCCGCCAACTTCCTGCCGAGCGGCGCAAGCGGCCTCCTGCTGGCCGGGGTCCTTGCGGCCGGCATGTCCACCGTCAGCGTCGTCCTCCATTCGCTGACCTCCCTCTTCATGGTGGACGTCTGGGAGAAAGTGCATCCGGATGCCGCCGCCCACGGGAAGCGCTACGTGCGCATCAGCCGCGCCGTCACGATGCTGTGGGGGCTCCTGGCGGTGGTCGCCGCCCTCTACGTGATGCGGCTGGGCAACTCCATCATCGAGGTCTCGGCCATCATCACCGGCTTCCTGAGCGCGCCGCTGGGCGGCGTCTTCATGCTGGGCATGTTCACGAAGAAAGCCAACACCATCGGGACGCTGACTGGCATCGTCGTCGGCGTGGCGGTCGGCGTGGGCACTTGGGCGCTCAACAAATTCGATGTCTGCACAATCAACTTCATGTGGTTCGGCGTCTTCTCCCTGCTGGCCACCTGCGGCGTCGGCTATCTGGCCAGCCTGCTGACTGCTCGGCGCGCTTGACAGGCCGCCGCAGGAGTGGTATCTTAATGCACCTTCCCTGAAAGCAACCATTCCAGCTACCATCGTGATCTCCTTCTCCTCCCAGCCTGATGACGCCGCCAGCAAAGGCACCGCCACCGAATGCGTCCTCCACCAGATCGTCTCCTACATCAGGGAGCATTCGCTGACCGAAGGCGACCCGTTGCCCACGGCGGACGCCCTCGGGCGCGAGTTCGGCTTCTCCCGCGTCATCGTCCGCGAGGCCCTCAGCTATCTCAAGGGCATGGGCATCATTGAATCGGGGCGCGGCGCCGGCTACCGCCTCGCCAAGATCAAGCCGCTGGAGAGCTTCGCCAACCTGCTGCCCTTCTTCTTCCATATCGCCAAGGACCAGCACGACATCACCGAATTGCGCTTCATCATCGAGCTGGGCGCCTATCCGCGCATCGCCGCCAACGTCACCGACGAACAGCTCGCCGAAATGAAGCAGATTCTGGATGAATCAGACAGCCTGTTGCAAAACGATGATTTCCGCAATATGGACTTCATTCGTCTCGACTGCGCCTTCCATAGCCTTCTGGCACGCATCTCAAAAGTCCACATGCTGGAAATCGTCACGCAGACCTATTTCAAGGAGAGTTCCGACTTCGCGAACAGCATGTCTTTCGTGCGGCCGAAGGATCTGGAGGTCTTCCGCCAGACCAACAGGGAGCACCACATGATATTCGACGCGCTGCAGCTGCACGCGCACGACGTCGGCTTCCTCGCTCTCTACCACCACCTGGGCAACCTCCAGACCTTCATCTGAAACACCGACGGCGGCCTGCGGATGGCGGAAATGTCCGCGCGCCGGAGCTGGGTGTGCGCGGACACGGGCCGCGCATTCAGGACGGCCCGCCCAGGGGCGGCATTCCGCAGATAAAGCGCGCCGCCCGCAGGGCGCGCAGGTTGCGG
>CACZQQ010000068.1 GCA_902783355.1 uncultured bacterium | reverse complement strand
TTCGCTCAACTCCTTCTCGCAGCAGAAGATGATCGAACTGCAAAGCGAGACCAACAAGCGCGACCAGGCCTACGACATGATCACCAACATCCTCAAGAGCCTCAACACCGTCCAGGTCGGCATCGCCAACAACATCTGACCCCTTTCCTTTCCCCCGCCGCCCCATGCCCAACGCCCTCGAAAACCTCTGCAAGGCCATCGCCTATCCGGACCCCGTGCCGGAGGGCGCCGCAGCGTTCCAGCTGCGCGTGGACGGCGGCCGCGTGGAGGCGCGCCTGATGGGAAGCCGCCTCGTCCTCTCCCGTGGAATCACGCGCGCAGAGGACGACCTGCCCAAGCTGGCCGGCTATGCGGCCGGACGCCTCCTCAAGGAGGAAGCCGTCCTGGCGTGGGACGACGGCGCCGCCGAATGCATCCTCTGGCAGGAGTGCCCCGCCAACGCCTCCGGCGCGCAGCTCGTGCGCTTCTTCGAAAACTTCATGGCCTCCTGCGACTGGTGGCTGGCCCGCCTCGCCAACCTGAACGCCCCGCCAGTTCTCTCCCCTGAAATGGTAATAATGCCGTAACAGGCTAATTGCTAATGATTTAGATAAGACAGACATGAAACTTTTCCATCGAATTCAAATGGCATTCTGGCTGCTGTGCGCGGCCTGGATGCTGGCCCAGGAGGCCCCGGTGGCGGAGGCCGCCGCCCCGGCCGGCCCTCCGTGGAAGACCGAGACGTACACGCTCCTGGCGCGGGAGATGCCTCTGCGCGAGGTGCTTTCGACCTTCGGGACGACGCAGGGCATTTCGGTGGTGATGAGCGAACGTGTGGCCGGCACCGTCTCGGGAGACTTCCGCGGGCTGCCGCCGCAGGAGTTCCTGAACCGCATCGCCATGCTGCACAACCTGACCTGGTACTACGACGGCGCGATCCTCTACGTCTACAGCGACGGCGAAATCGCCACGATGCTCCTGGACCTCCAGTACATGAAGGCGGCCGAAGTCCGCGAAATGCTGCGCGACCTGGGCATGGAGGACGAGCGCTTCCCCATCAAGACCACTTCGGACGACGAGCTGCTCATGGTCGCCGGCCCCCCCCGCTACGTCCAGGTCGTCGCCGAACTGGTCGCCAAGGCCGACCGCCTGCGCGAAAAGCGCGCCTACAGCGAAGTTGAGACACGCTTGTTCCGCCTCAAGCACACATGGGCGGACGACGTGAGCCTCTCGACCTCCGGCAGCGAGTCCTCGGTGCAGATCAAGGGCGTGGCGAAGATCCTGGAGGACATCATGGCCTCCGGCGACGCCTCCACCCCGAGCCACGAAAAGGGCATGGAGCCAACCCCCGGCCAGGACCCGCTCACCGAAGCCCTGGATCGCGGCTTCAAGCCGATCATCAAGCCGGAAAACCGCCTGAACGCCGTCCTCGTGCGAGACGTCGTCTCCCGCATGCCGATGTATGAAAGGCTCATCGCCCAGCTGGACGTGCCGCAGCAGCTGGTCGAGATCGCCGTGACCTCCGTGGAGATGTCGCGGGACGACGCGCTGGACTGGCAGCTCTCCCTGGCGGTGCGCGGCAACAAGGACAAGGTGCACGCGGCCGCCGGCCAGAACGCAGGCAGCCTCTTCACGCCTGCGGAGCTGGCGGGCCAGGGGCTGGCGGGCGCCCTGTCCTACATCGGCAAGCACGTCACCGTCTCCGCCTCCCTGTCGGCCCTGCGCAAGAAGGGCAAGGCGCGCTCCATCTCGCGCACGTCGATCCTGACGATGAACAACATGGCGGCCTCCATCACGGACACGCAGAGCTACCACGCCAAGGTCGTCGGCACCGAGGTGGCCACGCTGGAGGAGGTCTCGGCCGGCACGAGCCTCCAGGTCAAACCCTGCATCGTCGAGGCGACGGAGCCGGGCAAGCCCTGCCAGATGTGGATGACCGTCAGCCTGGCCGACGGCGGCTTCGAGGCCGTCTCCGTGGACGCCATGCCGGTGGTGCGCTCCTCCTCCGTCACCACGCAGGCGGCCGTCTTCGAGGGCGAATGCATCCTGCTGGGCGGCTACCTGCGCGACATCGAGGAGAGCGATTCATGGGGTATCCCCTTCCTGCGCGACATCCCCTTCATCGGCTGGCTCTTCGGCGGCGTCAGCAAGAAGACCGAGACCGTCCAACGCATGTTCATCCTGACGCCCTACACCGTGGAGCTGGACACCGAGGACCTGGCGCGCGTCCAGGCCACGCGCCAGCGCGACATCCGCACCGAAGAGCAGCTTGAGGACGACAAGCTCGAGGACGACGACGCGCGCGAACTCCGCGACCTGGAGCGCGAAGAGCGCCACCGCGAGGCGCGCGAGCGGCACGCCGACGCGCTGGAGCAGCGCAAGGCCGAGCTCACGCTTGAGCGCGAAATCCGCGAGGCCGACCGCCAGGACGAACGCGAGGAATGGCGCGAAGAGCTCCAGGAGCGCCGCGAGGAATGGCGCGAGGAGCTCCGTGAGCGCCGCGAGACGGAAAGCGCCCCTGCCCCATGAATGAGCCGTTGATCGAGAATGGCTTCGCCAAGATCGGCGCGGGCACATGGCTGGTCGGCGCCTCGCAGCCGACGGCCGCCCTCGGCCCCTGCCGTCCCCGCGCGCTGAAGGGCTGGATCGTCCCCGACCGCTCCAAGCTGCATCTCGTCGAGGCCGCCGGCCAGCTTCTCTGCGCTTCGGCGAAGCAGCCCTTCCTGACACAGATTCCCTGCGCGGCCCCCCTGACGGCCCTTTCCGCCAAGGTGCTGGCCGCGCCGGCGGCCGCGCGACAGGGCGCCCGCGTCCTGCGCATCATCCCCTTCAGCTTCCGCAACGCGCTCTGCGTGACGCTCTTCACCTCGGAGTGGGTCGTCATGGCCACCTCCGGCCGCACCACCAGAACCGTCCTGAAGGAGGGCGAACTGCTGGCCGCCCGCGTGGAAAGCGCCGTCGCCTGGACGACCAGGCCCCCCACGGGTTTCGCGCCGCGCATCCGCCTGAGGGATCTCCTGATTCCAAGGCCCCGCGACAAAAACCTCATGCTTCATTTCTACGGACCCGGCGTGGTCTGGCTGGAGGGCTCGGATGCCCCTTGATTTCGCCCAATTCCTTCGCAACTCCATTCCGGTGGACCGCTACGACGCCGTGCGCAACGGGCCGCTGGAGGCGACGGAGCAGGCCGAGCAGACCGGCAGCCTCATGGGCACCGCCTTTGTGGTCGACAACGACCCCCTGGCCGAACTGATGGACTCCATGGAGGAACTTACCTTCATGTTCGAGGAACAGGAGACCAAGGAAGTCGCCGAACGCAAGCTGGGCGAGGAGGGCGGCAACCCCTACATCCGCGCGCTGGAGGCCTGGCAGAACCTCCTGCCGGACATGCCGGGGGACAGCTTCACGCGCTCCCTCCTGGCGCTCCTGCGCCAGGCGCAGAGCCGCGGACAGCTTCCGACGGTGGACAGCCTCCTGCGCCAGCTGTCCGAGGGCTCCCAGCAGCCCTCCCACCAGTACGCGATTCTCATGGCGCTCGGCGAGGCCTTCGACGGCCCCGACGACTCGGCCTTCCGCACGCTGCTCAACGCGGCGCGCGAAACCCTGGAGAACGCCCACGGCGACGAAATCCGCGCGGACATCAACCTCGCCAAGGAGGTCAACGCCCGCGCGACCACGCCGGAGGAGCTGCAGGGGCTTCGCGACCTCTACCACGGCGAGGTGCTTGGCTTCTCCACGCCGCAGCACTGCTTCCGCTCCATCATGTCGCAGCGCGGGGCCGCCGGCCTCCAGGCCGCCATCGACTTCCTCACGGCCGGCTGCGGCACCGACCTGCAGAGCGCCTCGCCCTCCAAGAGCCCCGAGGAGCTACGCCGCATCATGCTGGACCTCCAGTGCGTGCAGGTCCTCAAGACGGTGCTGGACCGGATGGAACAGCTGGGGCTCCGGATGGAGCGGCAGTTCGCCGAACAGTGCCTCCGCACCGGCGAGCAGATGACCGGCTCCATCATCGACTTCACCGAGAAGCCCTTTGTCGCCCCCAACGACATCGCCGCCTTCATCCAATCCTGCGGAATCGCCAAATTGCTCGCCCAGATGGATTTCTGCCGCGAGCTGACCGCCGTCTTCCGCTCCCTTTCCCCACGCCTCTTCGACAACGAACAGAACCGCCTCCGCCTGGTGGACGCCGCCCAGGAGCACCTGGACGGCATCGTCGACAAGGAATACGACGAGCAGGAGGAAGACGAAGCAGACCAGGAGAAGCGCAAATGACCCCCGCGCCCAGCTGGCTCAATACCATCATCCGCCAGTTCGGCGATGGCGTCGGCCTGAAGGATTTCGGGCTGAACGCGCGCGGCGCGGCCGTGCTGCGCTTCGAGACCGGGGCCGCCCTCCGCTTCGAATACGCCTTCGAATCGCTGGTGGTCGCCCTGCAGGTCCCCGCCCCTGCGGAGCCTTCCGTCCTGAAGCGTTTCCTCTCCCTGGCGCAGCCGGCGCGACGCCCCAGCTTCAAGCTCCGCGTGGCCTACCTGGCCCGCAGCGGCAGCATCCTGCTGGCGGCGCGTCTGGCCGAACGCGAGGTGACCCTCCCCGTCCTGAACACGGTCTTCAGCGACCTCTGGCAATTCGCCAAGGCTTGATTTTTCAGCATTTCCGACCTATAATGAACATCAGCCGCACAACCGAGGCCATCCGATTCGACACCGGCATCTCGATGGCAGAATACGCCGAAGGCGCCGTAGGGCACTCCGCCCGCACGCAACACGAGCAGTCGCTCCTGCCGGGCGCCACGACGGTCAGCGAGGCGCTGGACAGCGTCTTCCCTGAAGGGCATGGCGTCTCGGGGGAAATCATGAGCGCGCTGGTGGCGGGCAATTCCGCGCTGCTGCGGACCGCCGCCGGCTTCGGCCAGATCGCCCGCGAGACCCTCGCCGCCCTGCGGCTGAACCCGTCCCCCACCGCCCAGCGCGCCGCCGCCGAAATCGCGACCCTGTTGGCGGACACCGACCTGATGGAACAATACCGCTCGGCGCTGTTGGAAACCTGACGCCGCCGCCCCTTTCCCCATGTTTTCCCGCCTGACCAATTTCAGCAACGTCTTCAGCCGCTTCGGCGACCTGGTGCTCGCCCTGCTGGTGGTGTGCATCATCGGCCTGCTGATCATCCCGCTGCCGACCGGCGTCGTCGACCTGCTGATTGCCATCAACATCATGATCTCCACCGTGATGCTGATGCTCTCGCTCTACCTGCCGCGCGCCCTGAACTTCTCGACCTTCCCGTCGATGCTGCTCTTCACCACGCTCTTCCGCCTGGCCCTGAACGTGACCACCACGCGGCTGATCCTCCTGAAGGCCAATGCCGGCGAAATCATCTACACCTTCGGCAACTTCGTCGTCGGCGGCAACTTCGTCGTCGGCGCGGTCATCTTCCTCATCATCACCATCGTCCAGTTCGTCGTCATCTCCAAGGGCGCGGAGCGCGTCTCGGAGGTCGCGGCGAGGTTCACGCTCGACGCGATGCCCGGCAAGCAGATGTCGATCGACGCCGACCTCAGGGCCGGTGCCATCGACCAGGAGACGGCGAAGCGCCGCCGGGCGGAGCTGTCGCAGGAGTCGCAGCTCTACGGAGCCATGGACGGCGCGATGAAGTTCGTGAAGGGCGACGCAATCGCCGGCATCATCATCACGGCGATCAACATCGTCGGCGGCATCCTCATCGGCATGCTGATGTTCGACCATGAACCCGCGTGGTGCCTCAAGCGCTTCGGTATCCTCACCATCGGCGACGGCCTCGTCTCGCAGATTCCGGCGCTCCTCATCTCCATCACCTCCGGCGTGATCGTCACCCGCGTCGGCGACGAGAACGCGAAGCCCCTCGGGCAGGACATCATCAACCAGATCTTCGCACAGCCGAAGTCGCTCCTGCTCGGCGCCGTGATGATCGCGCTCATCGGCCTGATCCCTGGGTTCCCCAAGCCGCAGCTCTTCGGCCTCGCTCTCGCGGTCGCCGCCGTTGGATATGGTCTCATATTGAAGGCCAAGGCCGCGAAGGCCGCGGCGGAAAGGTCGGAGGACCCGCTCGCCGCCGCGGCGCCATCGGAGGGCGCCGCGCCGCGGCCGAAGAAGAAGGACGGCGACGACTTCTCGATGGTGACGCCGCTCACCGTGGACATCGACGCCGACATCCGCGGCGCGCTGACCTACGACGCGCTGAACGAGCAGATCATGGCCGTCCGCCGCGCCCTCTACCACGACCTCGGGGTGCCGTTCCCGGGCATCAACCTCTCGCTCAACCCGTCGCTCAGCGACGGAAGGTACCGCATC